>JAYTLP010000203.1:0-4769 GCA_043729375.1 Myxococcales bacterium | reverse complement strand
GAGTTCAGCGCGCAGAACGGCGTGTTCCGCGTCAGCGACCTCGGCTCCACCAATGGAACATTCGTGAACGACAAACGCGTTCAGGGTGCCGAGCTCGTCGACGGCGACACGCTCCGCCTCGGCCGTACGCCCTTCAAGTTCAAGAGCACATGATCAAAAAATCACTGTGCGGTCTCTTCCTCGTTGCGGCACTCGCCCCGTCCGCGCGCGCGGCCGACAAGCTGCGCCTCGAGCGACTCGACTTCCCGGATCCGCCGACGATGCGCGTGTTCATCACCGCTACCGACCCGGAGGGTCGCGTCGTATCCGGACGTACGAAGGAGGAGATCAAGCTCGTCCTCGACGGGGCCGAGCAGGGTGCCGCGTCGCAGCTCGTCACGTTCGATACGGTCAACGAGCCGGTGAACATCATCGCGCTCGTGCAGGTCTCGCAGGCGATGCTCGACGTCGCCGACGACGTGAAGAAGGGCGTCAAGCTGCTCGCCAACGCGCTGCCGCCCAGGTCCAAGATGGCGCTGCTCGCGTTCTCGTCCGACACCAAGCGACTCGCCGAGATGGGCTCTCCCGTCGACTCCGAGACCGCGGCCAACCAGCTCGTGACCGACACCGAGTACGTCGAGGTGCACCTCCTCGATGCGCTGCGCACCGCGGTCGACATCCTCAACTCCGCCCCGGCGGGTCAGCGAAAGCTCATCGTTCTGTTCTCCGACGGCATCGACGCGAACATGGAGCGCAAGAGCTTCTTCTCCGTCGGCAAGCGTGCGGTCGAAGCCGGCGTGGTCATCGATACCATCGGCTACGCGCCGTTCGAGCCGGCAAGGCTGCGCAACCTGACCGAGCTCACGAAGCAATCCAACGGCGGGGAGCGCGCCTGCAAGTCCGGCGCGGAGGTGTCGACCGAGTTCGGCAATGTTGCCGACGAGATCCGCAAGCAGTACGTGGCCACGTACGAGCTGACCGTCGCGGGCGGCGACGGCAAGATGCACACGATCCAGGTCTCCACCGAGGCCGAGGGACACATCGCATTCTCCAACAACGTGATCCGTCCGGTGCCGAAGCCGAATCACAAGCCGCGCTCACCGTCGTCTGGCCGTCGCTGGTGGCTGTGGGCGCTGTGCATCGTCGGCGGCGTCTGCGTCGTGATGCTGATCGTGTGGCTCATCTTCCGCGAGAAGGACGAGCCCCCCATGTCGATGTCGGCACCGGAGCCGCAGAACAAGCCGCGCACCATGGCCATGAGCGTCGGGGATGGCGGCCGGGTGTCCGCGGTCGGCTGGCTCGTCGTCATCAACGGCCGTCAGAGTGACAAGACATTTCCGTTGAAGAGTGGCCGGACCGTCATCGGCACTGCCAGCGACTGCGACGTCGTGATCGAGGACCAGTTCGCGTCGTCACGCCATGCCGAAGTGAAGCTGGCGGGCAACGCTTTCAGCATCATCGACCTCGGCTCGACGAACGGCATGCTCGTCAACGACCGGAAGACGCGCGATCACGAACTCGTCGACAACGACCGCATCGTGATCGGACGCACCGAGCTCAAGTTCAAATCGGTGGTTCAGTAGGCGCATCGTGCTCGCCTTGGCCCTGCACACGGCGGCTTTCGACGCGGGGGACGCCCCTCCGTGGTGGTTCCTCGCCTCGATCGTCGTGGCCATCCTCGCGATGGGGGTCTTCACGCTGGTGCTCGCGACGAAGAAGAAGTCGCGCCGAGCGAGGGCCAGCCGCGCCTGCCCGAGCTGTGACGCCGCCTTGCAGGCCAGCTGGATCGTCTGCCCGGCTTGTGGCAGCCCCCTCGGAAATCGACTCTCTTTCGGGGCGCACGCGGTGGCGCCGGCTACAGCGGCCATCGTCGGACCGCACCTTGGTCCCGCCCAGATCGAGTTCAAGAGCGGCCCGCTGACCGGCCGGACGTTCCCGCTCGAGCGCGACGTAACCACGGTGGGGAGCGTCGACGGCAACTCGATCGTGCTCAACGACACGGGGGTGTCGCGCAAGCACGTCGGCATCCGCAAGATCGACGGTGGCTTCGAGCTCGCCGACCTCGGCTCGACCAACGGGGTCTTCGTGAACGGTGAGAAGACGGCCCGTCGCCGGCTCGTTGTGGGTGACCTCATCCGTCTCGGCACCAGCGAGGCCGTCTTCCGCGGCTGACAGTCCCTCTTCGCGCAGGCAACTTCGCAGCTCGCGCTCCGATAACCAGTGCATGAGTGAAGCGCTGTCGGTCGCAAAGAAGCACGAGCACGAAGCAGAGCGCGTCGTGCTGGGTCCATCGGAGCACGTGGCGAGGTCGGTCAGCCTGCTCGACATGCTGGTGAGCAGCCGGTCGCTCGCGCACCTCGAGGGCAGAAAGGCGGTCGAGCCGGCCTTCATCGAACAGCTGCGGACCGTGCTCCTCAGCACGGCCACCTTCGGGGCCTCGCGCATCCCGGCAGCTCTGCGCGCAGCCAGAGAGGGCAAGTGGGGCGAGTTCGGCGAGCAGGTCATGGAGATGGGCCTCTCGTTCGCCGACTCGCGAGAGCTGTACGAGCTGGTGTTCGAGCACGTGCCCAGGCTGGCCGGCGCACTCGAGGCGGGCTCCACGATTGCGGTCATCGCGAACTTCGTCGGGCCGCTCTCGATGATGGCCGGTTGCACGATGGCCTGGGTGCACGCCATCGAGCAGGGTCGGCAGGCATATGCGCGAGAGCGCTATGCGATGCAGTTCGCCACGACCGTCGTTTACGCGCTCGTTTACAACGAGCCCGTCGGTAGCTTCACCGACGACGCGATCGGCGTCGTCGCTCGCACGCACGGTCGCACCGATGCGTACGCCGTGCTGAGAGGCATCTCCGCGGAGCAGGTGGCCGCATACCGTACCGTGCTGCTCGCGGACGCCGGCTCGGTGTCGAACCTGCGTGCGGCCATCATCGACCGCATCCGCGAGCTCGCCGGCGTCGAAGGCGTCGTGACGCATCGCGCGCTCTCGTCAGAGGCGCACCGATGAGCCTCGTCGCTCCCAGCGAGTCCCTCGCTCCCTCTCTCGCTCCCGGCGTGTTGGACTCCGAGGGCCACACGCAGCCCGTCGACCTGGTGTGCGTCGTCTGCTTCGGCACGTACGGACGTGGGCTGACCTGTCCGCGGTGCGGGCAGGAACGCTGGCCGGCCACCAGCGATGATGCCGCAACGCTGGTGCGCGAGCGCGTGGAGGTCGTGCTCGAGAAGCGCACCGGTTGGCAGAAGGGACCGATCGACACGTTCTTCTTCGTCGTCTTGATCATGCTGATGCGAAACCGGCGGCTCTACCTGTGGGCCTTCAACGCGGTCCAGCGCGGAATCGCTCGTCGCTGGCCGCGGTGCGGGCTCGGCATCCAGCGGCGACGCATCGCGGACATGATCGCCGAGCTCGGCGCCGCCGCAGAGCTTGACGAGTGGACCGACCGCGGCTCGGGTCTGCTCACCGTGAAGGAGGAGGCCGACCCCGCGCTGCTCGCGCAGCTCGCAGCTGGCTTCGACCCGGCGACGGCGTCGATGCTCGAGGCGCTCGACTGGCTGGGGGCGAAGCAGGTCTGAGGCGCCGCCTGGGCTTGATCCGATCCGGTGGACAGCCTGACTCGCCGATTTTTCATACTCCGTTGGGCTCACGTAATCCAGCGACGAGTGTCGTCGCTGGTGGTCGAAAAAAAAGACCTCGATGTACTCGAAGAGCGCTCCTCGTGGTTGCGCTCGATGCGTGAAATCGACGTCGTGACCGAGGACCAGCTCGAGCGTGTCGAAGAAGCTCTCGACGACGGCGTTGTCCCAGCAGTTTCCTTTCCGGCTCATGCCGCAGACCACGCCGTGGCTGACCAGAAGCGCTCGATACGCGTCGTACGTGTACTGCACGCCGCGGTCGGAGTGGTGCACGAGCCCGGCGTCGGGCTGGCGCATCGCAAGTGCCATTCGGAGGGCTGACAGAGCGAGCTCGGCGTCGAGCCGCTCGCTGATGTGCCAGCCGATGACCCGCCCAGAAAACAGATCGAGCACCACAGCCAGTCAGAGCCATCACTGCCTTGTCGGCAGGTACGCGATGTCGCCCGCCAGACCTGGTTCATCGCCGTCGGGCTGGATCGTCGCTGGAGGACGTTCGGTGCGACCCGGTGGCCTTGCTTCGAGTGCGTCGTGTTCACGTAGCTGCGTCGACGACGAGCGCTGGTGTGGTGCTCTCGCATGAGTCGAGCGACGCGCCGGCGGCCGACGCCGGCGCCGGCTGCTCGAAGCTCTCGGTGAAAGCGCGGACTCCCGTACTCGCCGCGACCACGCTGGTGGGCCGCACGAATCTCGACGACCAGCTTGCGGTCTGCCTTCGAACGCCGCGACTCCACACGCTTGCACCACACGTGGTAGCCGCTGCGAGCGACTTCGAGCTGCTGGCACACAAATGCGACGGGGAAGTGGGCCCTCTCCGCGAGCATGAACGCGAACTTCATCCAGTTGCCTGGCGGCATGGTGGTGCGACGACCGATTGAACGCACCGCCGCATTTTTCAGGAAGTCGCGCTCGAGCTTCACCTGCTCGAGCTCCGTTGCTCGTCGGGCTTCTCGACGAGCGGCGCGCCGTGAAGAGGTCGCGCTTGCCCCTCAGCCTGCCTCACCCATTCGTACAGCGCGCCATGAGTCACGCCGAGCTCCTGCGCGACTTCGGTCAGCGGCTTGTCGCTCTGGATCGCCATCCGCGCCGCGCGCTGCTCGAGCTCAGGGGTGTACCTCTTCGCTCGTTTCTTCCCCCTCTCCGCATCCTCTTTCTGGCGGAGC
>JAYTLP010000202.1:0-5492 GCA_043729375.1 Myxococcales bacterium | reverse complement strand
CGCCTCCCGAGGCCGGCGCCGGCAGCGACGAAGGCTCCGTCAACAACGCACTGCGTCAGTGCGCTTCCGGGTCGAAGACAGCAGGCGTGGACGTGTCGTACTACCAGGGCGTAATCGACTGGAACGCGGTCGCCGATGCAAAGCGCGGCAACAAGTCGTTCGCCTTCATCCGCGCCAACGACGGCTCTTCGCACGACTCGAAGTTCGCGACCAACTGGCAGGGCGCAGCCGACGCCGGCATGTATCGCGGCGCCTACACGTTCTTCCGCGCGAGCGAGGATCCGATCGCGCAGGCGCAGAACCTGCTCGCGAGCATCGGCAGCACGATCGGCGAGCAGGATCTACCACCCGTCCTCGATCTCGAGGTCAAGGATGGCATGAGCTCCGCCACCGTCGCCGCGCGCGCCGCCAAGTGGCTCGCATACGTCGAGCACGCGCTGGGTCGAAAGCCCATCGTCTACACGGGCGCGGGCTTCGAGGGCCTCATCGGCAACCCGGCGGCGCTCGGCGATTACCCGCTGTGGATCGCGAACTGGACGGCGTCGTGCCCCACGATGCCGAGCGCGTGGTCCGACTGGACCTTCTGGCAGAACCACGTCGGGTCGTATGGCTCGGTGGCGGGCATCCCCCAGCGGGTGGACCTCGACTACTTCAACGGCAATGCCGAGGCCCTCGCGGCCTACGCGGGCCCGAACGGCCGGTGACACGCGCGACGAAGCGCGACCGGGCTGATACGCTCGTCGGCCGCGATGCGCACGGTCAGAGAAGCAGAGGTCCGTCGTCACCTCGTCGAGATCTGTCACCGCATGTACCGGCAGGGGTACATCGCGGCGGGCGACGGCAACGTTTCCGCGCGGCTCGAGGACGACCGCGTCCTCGTCACGCCGAGCGGCTTCCACAAGGGGTTCATCGGCGAGAGCGATCTCGTCGTCGTTGACCTCGCCGGCAAGCTGCGCAAGGGGCAACACAAGCCCTCTTCCGAGTTCGCGATGCACGCGCTCGCGTATAGGGAGCGACCCGACGTGCGCGCAGTCGTTCACGCGCACCCGCCGCTCACCGTCGGGCTCGCACTCGCCGGGGTGAGCCTTGCCCAGTGCGTGCTGTCGGAGACCTGCCTCGTGCTCGGCGCCATCCTCACGGCGCCGTACTCCACGCCGACGACCGAGGAGGTCCCGAACGTCCTTCGCCCGTACCTGCGCCAGGCCAACGCCATCGTGATGGATCGCCACGGCGCGCTCACGCTCGGGCGCGACCTCGACGAGGCCTACAACCGCCTCGAGGCCATGGAGCACGCGTCGAAGATCACGCATGCGGCGCGCGTGATCGGGCCCATCAGGCCGCTGCCTGCCGTCGAGGTCGACAAGCTCACCGCGCTGGCCGCGCACCTCGGCATCCCGCGTGCCCCCGACCCGTGCACGCTCTGCAACGCCTGCGACCGCGGTACGGGGGGGCCCATCGACCGGCCGTCGGACGCCGAGGTCGTCGACGCTGTGCTGAAGCGCCTGAGGGCGGGATGAGCCGCCGCAGCGACGCCATCGAGCTCGTCGACGAGTACGGGATGGATGCGGTGGTAGCCGCGCTCGGCCCCATCATGCTCGACGAGCGCCGCGAGCGCCTCGAGCGCACGCTGCTGGGCCGGCTGTCCGGCGTGTCGGTCGTGCTCGAGAACCTCACCGATCCGCACAACGGCGGCGCAGCGCTGCGCAGCTGCGAGGCGTTCGGGCTCCTCACCGTGTACATCGTGGGGCAGCCGCTGCGCTTCTCCGAGCGCGTCACGCAGGGCTGCGAGAAGTGGCTCGACATCGAAGAGCACGAGCGCATCGCACCGCTTGCCGAGCGGCTCAAGCGCGAGGGTCGCAAGCTCTACGCGGCCGTTCCCGATGCAAAGATCCCGCTCGAGTCGCTCGACCCGGCGACGCCCGCGGTCTTCCTCGTGGGCAACGAGCACGACGGCCTCACCGACGAGGCACGTGCTCTGTGCGACCTCGAGTACTCGCTGCCGATGCAGGGATTCTCCGAGAGCGTGAACCTGTCCGTCGCCACGGCGCTCACCATCTACACCCACGCGGGCCGGCGCCGCGAGCACCTCGGCCGCGAGGGAGACCTCGACGAGGCAGCGCTCGCGAAGCTTCGTGCTCGGTACTATGCGCGGTCCGTGGAAGGCGCCGCCGCGATCGTGCGACGTCACCTCACCGGTCGCACGTCGTAGCCGCGCTTCTTCATCAGAGCGACGAGACCTTTTTTGCCCAGCAGGTGCGCGCACCCGACGGCGAAGAATGTGTCACCGGGCAGTGCGAGGTAGCTCTCTGCCTTGTCCGCCATGCCGACGTTGCGCTTGCCGAGGAGCTTCTCTTCGAAACGACGACCGACGGCGCTCTTGCTCCTGTTGCCCAGTAGCTCCTCCTGCAGCGCCTTCTCGTCCCCCGCAGCCCACTCGTCGACGAGCTTCTTCAGCTCCACGGCGAGGTCTTTCTTCCCGAGCTCGCCGAGCTCGTCTTCGAGCAGCGCGAGTTGATCCGCGTCGGTCCCGGCGGAAAGGAGCTCGAGCTGGAACGTCCAGCCCTCGATCTCGAGGATGGGCACGCCGTGCTCGTGCGCCCACGCCGCGAGGAACGTATCGGCGCCGTACGCCGCGTCGAGACCCGCGCGCGTCGTCGGTGCCATGCTCAGCACCGAGGGCACGGCCCACAGCTTCAGGGTCTCGACCTGCTCGATCGGCACGTGCTCCTTCGCCAGAGCCGCCTCGAGGTCCTTCATCACAGCGGGCGGCACGTGCTTGCGTAGCGAGTCCCCCTCCGGATAGCGGCCGAGTCGCATCATCTGGCCCATCGCCTGCGCGATGATCGAAGGGTCGGCCTCGAGGGCCACCCGCTTGCACGACGCAAGCGCCGTCTTGACCGCGTGCGAAAACGGGGTCTGCGTGGCCGTCGATACGTGGATCGTGCCGAACAGGTACAGCGTCGACGAGCTGGCACGGTGGACGCGGTAGAGGATGCCGCGCGGCCCGGACTGCTCCGCGAACAGCGGCGACTCGGCGCGGACCGTCGAGGCGAGACACAGCATGAAGACGGCGACGAGCAGGGGACGCATACGCGCCGACTATACGGTGGAAGCCACACGATGCCTGCCGCCGCGGAAAGTCTCAGCGTGGCCGGGCGCCACGGCGATGCTCGTGAGGCGCTCAGTGATTCAAAGCGGTTGGAAATAGTCCCGAATCGGCGCGCCGTTTGCACCGAGCACGCCCATGTCGAACAAGGTACCCGGTGATGTCTCTGGCGATGTGCCTGGGCCCGACCCGGTGGACGAGTTTCCGCCAGGCACGGTCATCGGCGGCTACCGCATCGAGCGCAAGCTCGCAGAGGGCGGCATGGGCACCGTCTACATCGCCACGCACACGATCCTGCCGCGGCGCGCCGCGCTGAAGGTCCTTCGCTCGGAGCTCATGGACACGCCGCTCGCGGTGGACAGCCTGGTCCGTGAGGGCTGCATGCTCGAGTCGATGATCGACTCGCGCGTTGCCCGCATCTACGACGCAGGCTTCCTGCAGGCGTGCCGGCCGTGGATTGCAATGGAGCTGCTCGAGGGCGAGTGCCTCGCCGATCTCTTCGTGCGAAAGAGCAGGCTCTCGGTGCCCGAGGTCGCGCTGCTGGTAAGTGCCATCGTCGACGCGCTGGGAGCGGCACACGCGCGTGGCGTCGTGCACAGCGACATCAAGCCCGAGAACATGATGGTCAAGTACAGCGGCACCGTTCCAACGGTCAAGATGATCGACTGGGGCATCGCGCAGCTCGCGAGCGCCACCGTGGATCAGGGTGCGGACGCCTTTGCGATTGGCACGCCGCACTACATGTCGCCGGAGCAGGTACGCGGTGAGGCCTACGATCATCGGGCCGATATCTATGCACTCGGCGTGCTCACCTACGAGCTGCTGACGGGCAAGACGCCCTTCAATGGTGAGACGCCCACCGACATCGCGCTGCATCACCTGCGCACCACGGCGCTGCCCATGAATGTGATGCGGCCCGACGTGCCGGCCGCCATCGACTCCCTCGTGGCGGCGATGCTGGCGAAAGATGCCGCGGCGCGCCCCGCGCTCGCGACCGTGCGCGCCTGCATGTCGCTGGTCAGCGATTCGGAATACCTGCAGACCGAGGCCGAGGCCGAGCACCGCGGCGAAGTCGAGATGAGCGTGGAGGTCGAGATCGATTACACGAAAGACGAGGACCTCGTGCGTGACGAGCTGTCACGCCCGCGCTGGATTCCCGGCGTCGAGCCGCTCGGTGCGCGCGAGACTCTGCGACTCGGCCGCATCGTCAGCTCGGGTGGCAAGGGCGCGGTCGTCGCCGCCGGCGAGATCCGCAGCGCGGCGACTGGCCGCGTGCGGAGAGCCGCCGGGTAGGATTTTTCGCAGCGCAGCGTAGGATCGGCCCCGAGCTCTGCTCGCCTCCGACATGCCGAAGCCCCCCACGAAGCGAGTCGAAGCTCGCAAGATGCCCACGCGGAAGCTCCCCACGCTCCGCCGCTTCCGCTGGCTGCGCGCGCTCTTGCTGCTGGTCGTCTGCGGCGCGGCGCTGTGCGGTGCGGCCTGCGCGGGGGTGTATCTCGTCTACGCGTCCGACCCGGAGCTGCCCCGGCTGGATCGCGCCAGCGACTACCACCCGAAGGTCGTCACCAAGATCTTCGCGCGCGCGGGCGAGCTCATCGGCGAGATCTACGAGGAGCGCCGCACGGTGGTCACGCGTGAGCAGATTCCCGACGTGATGATTCACGCGCTCGTGGACGCGGAGGATGCAGAATTCTACGAGCACCATGGCCTCTCGTACTGGGGGATGACGCGCGCGCTCATCAACGACCTCAAGCCGGGCGCGCACATCCAGGGCGCTTCCACACTGACTCAGCAGCTCGTCCGCAACCTGCTCCTGCGCTCGAACGCGCGGACTTTGAAGCGCAAGGTGCAGGAGCTCATCCTCGCGCGGCGCATCGAGACCGCGCTGTCGAAGGACGACATCCTCACGCTCTACCTCAACCAGATCGAGCTGCCATACCAGCGCTTCGGCATCGACGAGGCGGCCCGGTTCTACTTCGGCAAAGGCGTCAAGGACGTCGACGCCGGCGAGGCTGCGCTGCTCGCGTCGCTGCCCAAGGGCGGCAACATCGACCCGCTGCGGCACCCCGATCGCGCGAAAGATCGTCAGCGCTACGTGCTTTCGCAGATGGTGCGGTACCACCACCTCGAGGCGATGGAGGCGGAGAAGTTTGCGAAGGCGCCGATCAAGCTCGTCAAGAACGGCGCACCGTACCTGGGAGTGGCGCCCGAATACGTCGACGAGGTCCGTCGCATCCTCGTCGAGCGCTACGGACAGAAGAAGCTCGCCTACCTCGGTGCAGAGGTGCGCACCCGCTGCGACGCGAAGATACAGCGCGAGGCGCGCGAGTCGGTCGAAAAAGGGCTTTCCGATCTCGACGCGCGCCAGGGCTTCAGGAAGCCGATC
>JAYTLP010000201.1:0-4697 GCA_043729375.1 Myxococcales bacterium | reverse complement strand
GTCGAGGGCGAGGTGCGCCGCCGTCTCCGTGCGGACTTCGGCATCACGCTGCCACGCTTCGATCTTCTCGCGCAGCTCGACGCGGCGGCACGTGACGATGTCCATGGCCTCACCATGAGCGAGCTCTCGCGCCGGCTCATGGTGACGAACGGCAACCTCACCGGGCTCGTGGAGCGGCTCGTGACCGAAGGGCTCGTGAGCCGAGCCGCGCTCGCGTCCGATCGGCGCACGCAGATCGTGCGCCTCACGGTGGCCGGCAGGCGAGCGCTCCACGCGATGACACCGGCACACGAACGGTGGATCGATGAGCTGTTCCAGGAGATTCCGCCCGTGGATCGCGAGCAGCTCTCGGCCCTGCTCGGGCAGTTGCGCGCGTCCGTTCAGCGCTCGCTCGCAGCAGCGTCGGCATGATGGCCGTCTCATCAGGCTCCGGCATCGCGCCCCGCCACTTCGGATGGCAGGTCGCCGATCGCGTGGCGACCATCACGCTCGATCGCCCCGAGCGGAGGAATCCGCTGACGTTCGACTCCTACCGCGAGCTCACGGACACGTTCAACGCGCTTGGCGACATGGACGACGTCAAGGCCGTCGTCCTCACGGGCGCCGGCGAGAACTTCTCCAGCGGCGGGGACGTGCACGAGATCATCGGGCCGCTGGTGCGCATGAAGCAGGTTCACGACCATGACGGGCTGCGACGATTCACGCAGATGACGGGCGATCTCGTGAAGTCGATGCGCCATTGCCCGCAGCCGATCATCGCTGCGGTGGATGGCACGTGCGCCGGCGCGGGGGCGATCCTCGCCATGGCGAGTGACCTGCGGGTCGGGACGACCCGCTGCCGCGTCGCATTCCTGTTCATGCGCGTCGGGCTCTCCGGGGCCGATATGGGAGCCTGCGCGCTACTGCCGCGGCTGATCGGGCACGGCCGCGCGAGCGAGCTGCTGCTCCTTGGCCGCACCATGCTGGGCGATGAAGGGGAGCGGTGGGGCTTCTTCAACCGGCTGAGCGATCCGGTAACGCTGCTCGCCGATGCGACGGCACTGGCCCACGAGCTCGCGCACGGACCTACCTCGGCGCATGCGATGACCAAGCGATGCCTGCATGACGAATGGGCGATGGACATCGACTCGGCGATCGATCTCGAGGCAGCGCGCCAGGCTGAGTGCATGCGCGGCGAGGACTTCGAGCGCGCGTATCACGCCTTCGTCGGCAAGCAGCTTCCCCGCTTCGAGGGCAACTAGCATGGACCGTGAGACGCTTGCCTGGCCCTTCTTCGAGGAGTCGCATCGAACGCTGGCACCAGCACTCCAGCAGTGGGCTGAGCGAGAGGTGGATCAGTCGTCGCACATCGATGTCGACGCGGCATGCCGCACATTGGTCGCGCAGCTCGGCGCGGCCGGCTGGCTCCGCCACGTGGTACCGGGCGATGTGGGCGGCGCGAGTGAGCGGCTCGACGTGCGGACGCTCTGCATCGCCCGTGAGACCCTCGCTCGCGTCTCGGGCCTCGCCGACTTCGCCTTCGCGATGCAGGGGCTCGGTGCCGGCCCGATCTCGCTGTTCGGTTCGCCGGCGCTGAGGAAGCGCTATCTCCCTCGGGTCGCCAGAGGCGAGGCGATTGCCGCCTTCGCGATCTCCGAGGAGCATGCGGGCTCCGACGTCGCGGCGATGCGAACGACCGCCGGGCGCGACGGCGACAGGTGGATCATCGACGGCGAGAAGACGTGGATCTCCAATGGCGGGATCGCGGACTTCTACGTCGTCTTCTGCCGCGTCGCGGACGCCGAGCGCGAATTTGTCGCGCTCGTCGTGGAGCCGGGTGACGAGGGCTTCACGGTGGCACGGCGCATCGCGACGATCGCTCCGCATCCGCTGGCGACGCTCTCCTTCACCAGCTGCCGCGTTCCGGCAGATCGCCTCGTTGGCGAGGCCGGGAAGGGCCTGCGCGTCGCGCTCGGCACGCTCGATGTCTTCCGCACCACGGTGGCCGCCGCCGCACTGGGCATGGCTCGCCGTGCGCTCGACGAAACGCTGGCGCACGTGACCACCCGACGGATGTTCGGGCAGCTCCTCCAGGACTTCCAGCTTACCCAGGACAAGCTCGCGAGCATGGCGACCGCGATCGACGCCAGCGCGCTCCTCGTTTATCGCGCCGCGTGGACGCGCGACAGTGGCGCCGAGCGCATCACGCGCGAGGCGGCGATGGCGAAGCGGTTTGCGACCGAGGCAGCGCAGCGTGTGATCGACGACGCGGTGCAGCTGCTCGGTGGACGCGGCGTGGAGTCCGACCACCCGGTCGAGCGGCTGTACCGAGAGATCCGGGCGCTGCGGATCTACGAGGGCACCTCCGAAGTGCAGCAGCTCGTGATCGCCGGGCAGTTGCTGGGCGCGTACGCCAAGCGGGAGGCGCGTGATGTCTGAGCCGTTCGTGCGAACTGGGCATCTCGATACCTTCTGCGCCGACCGGCTGCCGCCTCCCGAGCTCTGGCCCGTCCGCGACTGGAGTGGCATTCCAGAGCTTGCCTATCCGCCGCGCGTCAACTGTGCGGCCAAGCTGCTCGACGGCGGCATCGCGCGCGGATTCGGCGAGCGGCCGGCAATCCGCTGGCCGACGGGTCAATGGAGTTATGCAGAGCTCTGCGAAAAGGCCGATCGCATTGCCCACGTGCTCGTGGACGATCTCGGGCTCGTGCCCGGCAACCGCGTGCTGCTCCGTGGCGCGAACACGCCCATGCTCGCTGCGTGCTGGTTCGCCGTGCTCAAGGCCGGCGGAGTCGTGGTGTGCACGATGGCACTGCTGCGCGAGCGAGAGCTCCAGTACGTGGCCGACACGGCGGAGATCACGCTCGCCCTGACGGATGCGCGCGATGCAGTGGACTGCGAGTCGGCGTTCCGCACGCGTCGCGACGGTGCCGCGCGAGTGGGCGCACGCGTGGTGCACTTCGGCAGCGAGGCGCCCGACTCGTTGGATGCGATGATGCGCGACAGGCCGCCGTCGTTCCACGCGTGTGACACCGCGGCTGACGATACGGCGATCATCGCCTTCACGTCCGGAACGACGGGCAAGGGAAAGGGAACGATGCATTCGCATCGCGACATTCTCGCGATCACCGATTGCTTTCCGCAGTATGTGCTCCGTCCCACGGCGGACGACGTCTTCTGCGGCTCGCCGCCGCTCGCCTTCACCTACGCGCTCGGCGGCCTCCTCCTCTTTCCGCTGCGTGTCGGTGCCTGTGCGCTCCTGCTCGAGCAGGCGTCGCCGCCGCACCAGGTCAAGGCGATCGCCAGCCATCGCCCAACGATCTGCTTCACCGCTCCTACGGCCTACCGCGCCATGGGCGGGATGCTGGACGAGCACGACGTCTCGAGCCTGCGCGCCTGCGTCTCTGCCGGGGAGACGCTGCCGCGTGCCGTATTCGACGCGTGGGAGGGGGCGACCGGCATCCGTATCATCGACGGCATCGGAGCCACGGAGATGCTGCACATCTTCATCAGCGCCTCGGGCGACGACATCAGGCCGGGCTCCACGGGTCGCGCGGTGCCCGGCTACAGGGCTCGCATCGTGGACGACGATGGAAAGCCGGTCCCGGATGGCGTGGTCGGACGACTCGCCGTGCGCGGTCCCACCGGCTGCCGCTACCTCGCCAACGAGGAACGGCAGCGCGAATACGTGCACGATGGCTGGAACCTCACCGGAGATTCTTTCCTCCGCGACGCAGACGGCTACTTCTGGTATCAGGCCCGCACGGACGACATCATCGTCTCCTCCGGCTACAACATTGCCGGACCCGAAGTGGAGAACGTGCTGCTGGAACACGACGCGGTGCTCGAGTGCGCGGTGATCGGCACCCCCGATCCGGAGCGTGGGCAAATCGTTCACGCGTACGTCGTGCTCGCCGAGGGAGCCGTCCCGACGCCTGTGCTGGTCAAGGAGCTTCAGGACTTCGTGAAGGCGCGCATCGCGCCGTACAAGTATCCGCGCGCCGTGGACTTCGTGAGCGCGCTTCCGCGCACGAACACGGGAAAGCTGCAGCGCT
Source organism: Myxococcales bacterium (assembly GCA_043729375.1). Lineage (GTDB taxonomy): Bacteria > Myxococcota_A > Polyangia > Palsa-1104 > Palsa-1104 > JBDTCO01. Next base: position 663 of record JAYTLP010000201.1, on the reverse strand, counting down.
TCCGCCTTCGCGAGGGCACGGCATGAGCGACGCCGCGAATGATCCCACGGACCTCGGGATGACCTTTCTGCTCCCAGCCGGATGGACGCCGCCGCGAGGCTACGCAAATGGTGTGATCGCGCGGGGGCGAATCGTCGCGCTCGCTGGCCAGATCGGGTGGGATCCGGCCTCGTGCCGCATCGAGACGGACGATTTCATCGAGCAGGCCGGGCTCGCTCTCCGCAACATCGCCACGCTGCTCGCCGAGGCCGGCGCCGCGCCGCGCCATCTCGTGCGGCTCACCTGGTTCATCACCGACCGCGCGGCCTACCTCGCCAGGCGGAGCGAGCTCGGAAAGGTCTATCGCGCGCATCTCGGTGCCCACTTCCCTGCCATGTCGGTCATCATCGTCTCCGCGCTGGTCGAGGAGCGGGCGCTGGTGGAGATCGAAGCGACGGCGGTGCTTCCGCCATGAGCGGCCGCATCCGGATCGAGCGCACCGGTGCTGTCGCGGTCCTCACGATCGATCGCGCCGAGAAGCACAACGCGCTCAGCGAGGCCATGCGCGCCGAGCTCGCGTCGGCGATGGAGAGCGCCGACGGCGATCGCGAGGTGCGCGCGATCGTCCTGACCGGCGAGGGTGATCGCTCGTTCGCGTCGGGCGGCGACATCGGCGAGCTCGCG
>JAYTLP010000200.1:0-7300 GCA_043729375.1 Myxococcales bacterium | reverse complement strand
GCGGTGTGGCCGGCGCTGCTGGTAGCGAGCGCCGCTCCGCCCCCGACGGCCAGCGAAGACGGTCCCATCGAGCTGTCGAGCATCGCGAATCTCGACGTGTCGGACGCTCCGACCGAGCGGGAGAAGCAGCGCGAGGTACAGGCGAAGAAAGAGGAAGAGAGGACGGACCAGAACGGGCAGGTCGTCGACATCGCCCAGCCGGCGGTCGAGCAGCGCCCCGACGACGCGAAGTACCTCGCCGAGTACGACTCGAGGGTCGATCACGAGATGAAAGGCCCGTCAGGGCGTGACAAGGCGGGCGCGAAGCCGACGCCGGCCGTCCCGGCGATGCAGGCGCAGCCCGTGGGCTCGGGCGATGCGGGTGGCAAGGGCGGCAAGCAAGGCGAAGAGGGGAGCGCCGAGGCGGAAAGGACGCCGAAGCCGTCTCGCGACGACGGGCACGACGGGATGCCGTCGGCCGATGACGGCGAGATGCTCTCGCGCACGGGGCGCGGCCACGCGCTCACGCCGCGCGAGGCGCAGACCCCCCGGTCGCCGCGAGCCGAGTCGCACGGCCAGAGCGGCGAGGCCGGTGACGGAAAGACGCAAGGCGGCGAGGCGGGTGCCCCGACACCCACGCCGAACCTCCAGCCCACGCCCGCGATGCTCGACCGCGCCATCGGCCAGGGCTCGGGCTCGATGGACTACCTCAAGAACCTCGACGACGGTGATGCCACTGCGTTGAACGCGAAGAAGTTCAAGTTTGCGTCCTTCTTCAACCGTGTGAAGCGGCAGGTACAGCAGGAGTGGAACCCATCGACGGTGTACGTCCGTCACGATCCATCGGGCAACGTCTACGGCGTCAAGGATCGCGTGACGGTCCTGCGCGTGCACCTCGCGCCGGACGGCAGGCTCCTCGGCTCGAACGTCCTCACCTCGTCGGGCGTCGACTTTCTAGACGACGAGGCGGTGTCCGCGTTCAAGCGCTCTGCGCCCTACGGCAATCCGCCGAAGGAGCTCGTGGAGGCCGACGGCCAGATCCACTTCACGTTCGCGTTCATCTTCGAGCTGTCGGGCAAGACGTCGCTCCGCGTGCAGAAGTACAACGAGTAGCGCTCAATCCTCCTCGCGAGGCACGACGACTGTCTGCGGCCGCCACTCCTCGTCGCTGTCTGCAGGCGGATCCCGGTCGCATGCGAAGTAGCCGGTGCGATCGTCGGAGAGGCCGTAGAACTGCGCGATGCGACGGGCGCGTGGCAGATGGTCCGCCGTCGAGACGACCAGCGTCGTCGCGAGGTGGTTGTCCTCGAGCAGGTACTTCGCGTAGCGCACGTTCTGCCACGTGGTGAGCGCGCGACCCTCGCGCAGGATCGCCGCACCGGGCACGCCGCGCTTCATCGCGAGATCCGCCATCACGTCCGCCTCGATGTACTGCGAGTGGGCCGCGCCCCCCGAGAAGACGAGCGTGCCCACGACGCCACGCTTGTAGAGGCGCACCGCGCTCTTCACGCGGCAGCGCTCGCACAGCGACGGGGCGCCGTCTGCCTGCGCGGGGCAACCGAGCACCAGCGCGGCGTCGTAGTGCGCCTGGCGGGGCCGGTCGAGCAGCGCCTCTACCTCGCGCGGGTCGGGGCGGTACGGCGCGAACACGTCGCGAGCGTCGACGCAGCCCACGAGCAGCACGGCAACGAGCGCGCTACGCATGGCCGAGGCGCTCGACGAGGTGCCCCGCGATCTTGTGCGCCGCCGCGTACACGGTGAGCTGCGGGGGGCCGCCCAGGCTCGTCGGGAACAGGCTCGAATCCGCGACCCACAGCCCGTCGAGCCCGCGCCAGGCGCCGCGGGCGTCTACCACCGCGCCGAGCGGCAGCGTGCCCATCGGGTGCACGGCGGTGAGCAGCGGATCGAGAGGGCGATACCGGTGCAGCAGCAAACTTTCCACCTCGTTGGCCGACACCAGCTCGCGCGGCCGGGCCAGCGGCACGACCACACGCTCGGCGCCCGCAGCGAAAAGGAGGCGCGCGACGCCGCGCATGCCGTGACGCAGCGCGAGCTGATCGGCACCGTTCAGTGTGTAGTGGATCTTCGGCCGATCGCCGTCGACTTCGACCTCGCCTGCGGACTCGTCGTGCAGCATCGCGACGAACACCGCGAGCCGCGGGTAAAGGCGCATCGTCCGCATGTGAGCGGCGCCGAAGCCTGGCAGCATCGATGCGAGGCCAGCGGGGTGCGCGAAGACCGGCACTATCCACACGCGCTTCGTGGGATCGCGCCCGCTCGTGTCGAGGAGCTCCGTGCACTCGTAGCTCTGCGGGATGCCGGAGAACGCCTCGACCGGCTCGGGGAACACGCCGGCAACGGCGACGCCCGGATGGAGGCGCAGCGTGCGGCCGAGCTTGCGTGAGCCATCGGGCAGCCTGGAGCGCCGCGCGAGCAGGGCGGATCCGATCGCGCTGCCCGCGAGACACACGGAGCCGCGCACCTCGACGGTCTGGCCGCGGTGGCTCGCGCGCACGCCGACGGCACGACCGTTCTCGACGAGGATCTGCTCAGCGCGGTGCTCGGTGTAGATGCGCGCGCCATGGTTCACGGCGTCCGGGAGCAGCACCTTCACGGCGTTCTGCTTCGCGTCGAAGGAGCAGCCCAGCTCGCAGAAGCCGGAGCCCACGCAGCCCTTGCGGTTGTGAGAGAGCACGGCGCCGCGCCAGCCGAGCCGCTCGCAGCCGAGCCGCAGGAGCGCGTTGTTGCGGTTGATGCGGCTCTCCTCGATGCGGGTCACCAGCAGGTCGCGCTCGACGACGTCGTAGTGCGGCGCGAGGTCCTGCGCGCTCCAGCCGTCGAGGTTCCACGATGCCAGCACGTCGTCGGGTGCGCGCTTGCAGAGGTTGGTGTTGTGCACCGTCGAACCGCCGAGGCCACGCCCCGAGAGCACTGTGATGGCGCCATCGGAGGTGGTTCGCCCTCCGCCGTCATAAAACAGCTTCGGCAGCATGTCGTCCTCGCGCTGGGTCATGTCCGCAGTCGCAACCGCGGGCCCCTCCTCGAGCACCACCACCCGCAGGCCCGCGCGCGCGGCCTCGCGCGCGACCATCCCGCCGCCCGCTCCGGAGCCGACGACGCACAGGTCGGCCTCGATCATCTGCGCGCCACCATCGGGCCCGGGTAGCCGAGCTGCGCGAACGTCCGGTCGTCCCGGTAATAGCCGAGAAAAGCGAGCGCCCGCAGCGCCTGGAAGCCCTGGCGGCGCACGTCGAGGCGGCTGCTCGACCAGTCCGCGAGCGTGCGGTCCTGCTCGTCGGGGGACATGTGCGAAAAGCGCGTCGCACCGAACCGGAACAGCGAAGATCCGTTCTCGAGCAGCGTGAACAGCGACGAGAGATCGCGACGTGGGGACGCGTCGAGGCCCGCGATGTACGCGTCGATCCAGCTCGCGATTGCGTAGCCGTCGGGCGTCGGCGCGTCGGGCGCGTCCGTGGCGCAGATTCGCTCCACGACGGCAGCGACGATGACGACCTCGCGCACGCTGAGGGACGTCGGCTCGCGCACGCCCCGGGGAAGCACGTAGCCCGACGCGCTGCGTCCGAGCACTGCCGCACCGGCCAGCAGCGCGGAGCCGACGAGGCCGAGGTGCAGCAGCCGCCGACGAGACGGAGATGGAGGTCGCGCGGCCATGGTCCTCTCAACATGATACCGTGTCGCATCGTGGGCGCGACCTTCGTCATGTCGTATCCGGCCGCCGACTGGCACGTGGCCGCCGGTCAGAACCGTCGTTCGGCCGTCGCGAAGGCCACGGCGTCGAGCCCGCGCGACGCGCTGCGCGAGTGGATGAGCGTCGCGGATGCGATCCTGCGTGCCGGTGGGCGCATCATCGTGCTCGACCCGCCGAAGGACGCGGGCCCGGGCCTGGTGTACGCGGCCGACTGGGGTGCTCTCGTGCGTCGTAACGACAAGGCGCTCTTCATTGCGGCCACGGGCGTGGGGCACCGCGCGACCGACGACGCGCCCGTGGCCGCGCTGTTCGCAGAGGCCGAGGTCGAGGTGGCGCCCGTGCCGATGGCATGGGGCGGCCGCGGGGATCTCCTGCAGGCGGGCCCTGGACGCTACCTCTACATCGCGGGCGCCCGCACCGCATCCGGCGCAGCGCAGTACATCGCGCAGCAGCTCGGCGGGGTGGCGCGGTTCATCGACGCGCGCGTTGCGGCGCCGTTCGAGTTCGGCGACGAGGTTGCGGCCATGCTCACCAACCGCGCGGGCGACGGTGTGATGCTGGTTCACGAGGCGGGCCTCACGGGCCGCACCCTCCCCGAGATCCGCGCCGCGTACAACAAGCTGGAGGTCATCTCCGTCGACGCCGACGACGCGGACGCAGGCGCGTGCACCGCGCTCGATGTGAACGGGACCGTCCTCTTGCCGCTGGGCCTGTCCACTGCGCTGCGCGGACACCTCGTGCGTCGCGGGTTCCAGACCGTTGAGCTCGACCTGCCGCAGCTCTTCGGGCGCGGCGGAGGGGGGCCGCGCGCGCTCGTGAACGAGCTCATCGGCTTCGTCATGGGCACCGGCGCGCCCGACTATACCCGCGCGCGCGACCGCATCGCCGCGCTCGTCGACATGTACGCCGACACGGCGGCCCCGGCCGCGACGGTTGCAGCCCCGGTCACCGCCGCCTGAGCAGCGCGAGCGTCTCCACGTGCGCGGTGTGCGGGTGCATGTCGTAGGCGCGCACGCTCTCGAGCTCGTAGGCTGGGAGCAGCGCGAGGTCGCGCGCGAGGCTCACCGGGTTGCAGCTCACGTACGCAATCTGCGTCGGTGATGCGCCCTCGATTGCGTCGAGGACGGGACGCTCGATCCCCTTGCGCGGCGGGTTCACGACGAGCGCGTCGAGCGTGCCGAGCGTGGCGAGGCCGTGCGCCGCTTCGCCGGCGATAAAGCGTGCACGTCCGCATGCAGCGCGCGAGGCGTCGGCGACGGCTGCCGCGTTCACCTCCACACCGACGACGTCGCGTCCCGGTGCAAGCGTGAGCGCGATGCCGCCCACGCCCGCGTAGACGTCCGCGACGCGAGTACCCGCGGGCGTCCATGCATCGATGGCAGCGTAGATGGCTGCGGCGACGTCGCGGTTGATCTGGAAGAACGCGGTCGACGAGAGGTGCAAGAGGACGGTGCCCACGCGATCGTCGAGCTCCCGTGCACCCCACAGCGTCCGCGTGGTGCAGCCGAAGATGGCGTTACCGTCGGGCCCGTCGTTTGCGCACACGCCGACGATCGCCGGATGCGCGACGTGCAGCTCTCCGAGCGCGTCGGAAACCGTGCCCACGAGCGTGACCAGCACCTGACCCGCGTGATTGGCGCGCAGCACCACGTACGCGAGGATCGCCGGCTCGACGTCGCGCTCGATCAACGCGGCGAGCAGCGCGGCGCGAACCTCCTCGAGCACGGGCTCGACCACACGACAGCCCGCGAGATCGACGAGGCGGTGCGAGCGAGGCGCATACCCTCCGAGCGTCAGGCGGCCATGCGCGCGGCCGTAGACGAGCTTCGCGTGGTTGCGATAGCCCACCTGTCGTGGAGACGGAACGATCGGCAGCGACGGACCGACCGTTCGCGCGACGAGCGCTGCTTTCCACGCGAGCTGCGCGGGGTAGGCGAGCGCACCGATGGGACAGCCGCCGCAACGTCCAGTGGCTGGACATACGGGCGCGACGCGATCGGGGGAGGGACGCTCGAGTCCGAGGAGGCGCCCCCAGCTCCGCTTGCCGTGCGGCGATGCGTGCTCCACCTCGACGCGCACGCGGTCGCCAGGGAGCGCACCAGCGACGAGTAGTTCGCGGTCCGCGTGGTTTGCGCGGCCGAGACCGTCGTCATCGAGGTCCGTGATGTCCACGGTTGTGCTCACCGCGTGAAGTTAGCACGTTGGACAGTAGTTAACGATCGCGTTGATAGTTGTGCGATACACAACACCAGAGGAGCAGCCGATGATGCCCGAACCGAAGGCCCGGACCGCCGTATCCTCGTCGCTGCATCGCGAATACGCGCACAGTGCCAGTGAGTGGCAACGGTTCGCGGAGCGCGTGCGCGGTTGAACGTCGATCACACCCTCGCGGCACTGGCCGATCCCACGCGCCGAGGCGTCGTCGAACTGCTGCGACGCAGACCGCGGCGTGCGGGGGCACTCGCGGAGGCCCTCTCGGTGACCGCTGCTGCGCTGAGCCGACACCTGCGGATCCTGAGGCAGCACGGACTCGTGGAGCTGGCCGGCGCGCAGCCCGACGACGCGCGCGTCCGCGTCTATCGCCTGCGACCGGCGCCATTCGCGATGCTGCGCAGCTGGCTCGAGCAGGTGGAGGCGTCGTCCGCCGTCGAGCTGGACGAACGGAGGGGGCACGCGAAGCGTTCGAAGCCGCGATGGTAGGCGCCCGCGCCTCTTCAACAGCCTGCGCTCGTCGCTGTGTCTGCACGCCGGTCGCCGAGCGGAGCCTTGCTTCGGCAGTCCGGCGGAGGCATCCTCCGCGCATGTCCCAGCCGCTCACCGTCGTGGCGCTATCCGGTGGCGTCGACAGCGCCACTGCAGCGGCAATGCTCGTCGAGGCGGGCGAGCGTGTGATCGCCATGACCATGCGGCTGTACGACGCCGGCGGGACGCAGAGCAGCTCCGGCGGGCGCTGCTGCGGCCCGCGCGACATCGAGGACGCACGCCGGGTCGCAACCCAGCTCGGCATTCCTTTCTACGTCATGGACTTCTCGGACGCGTTCGCGAAGCACGTCGTCGACGACTTCGTCCGGGAGTATGCCAGTGGCCGCACGCCGAACCCCTGCGTGCGCTGCAACGAGCACATCAAGTTCACGCCGCTTCTCGACGCTGCAAAGGCGCTCGGCGCCGATCGCCTCGCGACGGGGCACTATGCACGCATCGTTGACCACGACGGCACGCTCCGGTTGCGCCGCGCCGTCGATGCGGAGAAGGATCAGTCGTACTTCCTCTTCAACATGCCGCGCAGCGCGCTCGCCCGCGTGGTCTTCCCGCTCGGCGGGCTGCGCAAAGACGAGGTGCGGGCGCACGCGCGACGTCTCGGCCTCGTGAACGCCGACAAGGCGGAGTCGCAGGAGATCTGCTTCGTGCCCGATGGCAACCATGCTGGCTTCGTTGCCGCGCGCGCTCTCGTACGCACCGGCGCGCTCCGTGCGGCTGACGGCACCGAGCTAGGTCGGCACGATGGCATCCATCGGTACACGATCGGTCAGCGCCGCGGCATCGGCGTGGCCGCAGCTGCGCCGCTGTACGTCACTGCCATCGACCACGCGACGGGCGATGTCACGCTCGGCG
>JAYTLP010000199.1:0-5827 GCA_043729375.1 Myxococcales bacterium | reverse complement strand
AATGTTCTGCATGCTCGTCGTCGAGGCCGTGACGAGGTGGACCTTGGCCTCGAGACGCACGGCCGACATGCCGAGCGGCTCCTTGATGCCGTCCTGGTGATCGATCGTGTACTCCTGCGGGAGCACGTGGATGATCTCGCGGTCCTGCGGGATGTTGATCGCCTTCGCCTGCTCGAGCACGGCCTGGATATCGGCCTCGCGGACCTCCTTGTCCTTCACAGCCCAGACACCTTGCGAGTTGATCGAGCGGATGTGCGCGCCGGCGATGCCCGTGAACACCTGCGTGATCTCGACGCCGGCCATGTGCTCGGCTTCCTCGATCGCGCGCTGGATGGACTGCACGGTCGCGTCGATGTTCACGACCACGCCCTTCTTGAGGCCCGTCGACGGCGCCGTACCCACGCCGATGATGTCGATCCCGTCGTTCGTCACTTCACCCACGATGCAGGCGATCTTGGTGGTGCCGATGTCCAGCCCGACGACGAGCTCTTCCCGCTTGGCCATGGTTCTCCCTAGAGTTGCTGGATGCCCGGCGCTGGTGCGCCGTCGTTCGTGTCTGGTGTGCCGCTCTCCGACCACAGCCGCACCGCGATGCGGTCCAGCTTGCCGCGCTGGTCGAGGTGTATGAGCTGCGCGCGTGCGCCGTCGTGATCGAGCGCGGCGAGCACGGCGTCGAGGCGGACGAGGCGTGCCGGCGTCGTCATGTCGACGCTGCCGAGGCGCACGGCGACGGGCTTACCCTCGTGGTTGAAGTACGCCGTGAACGTCGCGGCCGCATCACGCCCGCTGTCGTGGTGGAGCTCACCGATGGGCGGGCGCGCGCCGTGCTCACGCCAGCTCCGGTCGAGCTCGATGGCGCGACGCACGACGCTACGAGCCGCGACCGGCTCCGCCGACCAGCGATCACGGCTTAGGCCCGTCACTACGGGCAGGCCGGACTGCTCCGCCGGCGTGGCGCGCTTGAAGAGCTCACCGCGCTCGTCGGCGAGGTAGAGGTGGCCGAGCGCGACGGCGACACGTGCATCACGCTCGACGACGTCGACGGCTACCGTATGCGGGAGCTCGCGGCGCACGCGGACGCTTGCGACCCAAGGCTCCTTCGCGAGCCGTTGCTCCGCCGCTGCGAGGTCGAGCGCGAAGAGGCTCCGCCCGATCGGCAGTCCGCTGGCGGCGAGCAGCTTTCGCTCGTCGAGCCGGTGCAGCCCGGAGAAGCGTACCTCGACGAGCGCGAAGCGGGTCCCCCGCACGAGGAACCAGCGAAACCCGAGGCCAGCGCCAGCAACGCTCGCGGCGAGGAGCAAGCACAGCGCGACGCGCCCGACCGCTTGAACATGCTCCCCGAGCGCGATCGCCGGTAGCTCGGCTCTCGAGAGACGCACGCGCCGGTTGCCGTTGCCACCGAACGGCAAGCGAAAACCCGAGCGTCGCCGCTTGCGAGGTGCGGGCGTGGCGTCCCCCGGCCGCGCATTGCTCGCGCGACTGGGCGACGAATCTTCGGTCGCATCCGCGCGAGGCGGTGAGTAGGGGCGCGGCATCCGGCATCGTTTGTAAGCCGCGCCGATCAGCCGAGCAAAATTTCACGCGAGACGGCGCGAGATTTCTGCACCTACATCTGCGTCGGTGTACCGAGACAAAACGCCCCCGATATGGCCGGGGCGGTCAGGCCTTGAGCGCTGCGCTCTGCAAGATGCGCTCGACGAGCGTGCCGTAGTCGATGCCACGGTGGGCGGCGATCTTCGGCAGCAACGAGTGATCGGTCATGCCGGGGAGCGTGTTGAGCTCGAGGCAGATGTCGCGACCGTCCGCGCCGAGGATGAGGTCGACGCGGCTCGCGCCCGCGCAGCCGAGCGCGGCGTGCGCGCGACGCGCGAGGTCGTGCAGGCGCTGCCGCTCGTCGGGGGAGATGGGCGCAGGCACGAAGTACTGCGTGTCGTTGCGAACGTACTTCGCCTCGTAGTCGTAGAACTCGGTGGCCGGGCGGATCTCGACCTCACCGAGCGCCTCTCCGTCGAGGATGCCGACGTTGATCTCGCGCCCCTTCACGTACTCCTCGAGCAGCACGACGCCTTTGCCGGCTCGGGCCTTCTCCAGCGCGGCTGCGAGCTCGCCCTCGTGCTTCACGATGGACACGCCGACCGACGAACCTTCCGACGAGGGCTTGACGACCATGGGGTAGCCGACGCGCGCAACGTCCGCTGCGCCGTGGTATCGACGCCAGCGCGGGCTCTCGATGCCCTCCTGATCGAACACACGGCGGGTGGCCACCTTGTCCATCGCGATGGACGACGCGAGCACACCCGAGCCGGTGTAGGGGATGCCGGCGCACTCGAGGAGACCCTGGACGCAGCCGTCCTCGCCGTAGGTGCCATGAAGCGCCATCCACACGACGTCGATCTTCTCGTGACGCAGCGTCGCAACGAGGTCGTGCTCGAGCCCACGCCAGTCGATCCCGACCGCGTCGTGGCCGCGACCGAGCAGCGCTGCGAGCACCATGCGGCCCGAGCTCAGAGACACCTGGCGCTCTGCCGACGGACCACCCATGACCACACCTACTCGCTTCATGGAACGTCTCCCTCTTCTCCGATGACCTTGACCTCGAGCTCCAGGCGGATGCCGAACCGTTCCACGACGGCCGAGCGCACGATCTCGACGAGCGCGAGCAGGTCGCGCGCGCTGCCCTTGTCTGCGTTCACGAGCCAGTTCGCGTGCACGGGCGAGACCTCGACACCGCCGACGCGCCGGCCCTTGAGCCCGCACGCCTCTATGAGGCGGCCGGCATGATCGCCCGGCGGGTTCTTGAACGTGGAGCCCGAGTTCGGGACCGCGCTCGGCTCGCGCGCCTTGCGACGATCGCGCAGCTCGCGCACCACCTGCTGGATCTCCGCGCGTGCCCGGCGCGAGAGGCGCAGGCGCGCATGCGTGACGATCTCGTCGGGCGGCAGCGAAGAGGTGCGATAGCCGAAGCCGCACGCGGCGGCCTCGCGGACGACTGTGTGTCCGGCGACGTCGATGGAGAAGACACGCGTGGTGACGTCCTTCCATTCGCCGAGGTAGGTGCCCGCGTTCATCACGAGGCCGCCGCCCACGGTGCCCGGGACCCCGCCGAGGAACTCCACCCCGCCGAGCTCCTCGATCGTCGCGTACGCGAGCACGCGGCCGGTCGCGGCACCGGCCTCGACCCACACGTTGGCACCGTCCTCGTCGACCTCGACGAGCTTCTCGACACGCGCCATGTGCCGAAGATTCAGCGCCACGCCGCGGAGGCCGCCATCGCGCACCAGCAGGTTCGAGCCCGAGCCGATGCCGAACGTCGGGATGCCGCGCGCGTGCATCGCGGCGCGGACGTTTGCGAGCACCTGATAGTGCGTGGGCATCACCCATCCGTCGACGGGTCCACCGATGCGCAGCGTCGTGTGTCGCGCCATCGGCTCGTCGAAGCGCACCTCCCCGTCGGTGCCCATCGCGTCGATGAGCGCCTGGCGCGCGCCCTGATCGAGCAGCGTCATCGCCTCGACAGCGGCTTCCAGATCCGACCGCGGCCATCCACCTTGCCCGCGCCGAGCACGAACAGCGCCTTGCCGCGCACCTCGGCCCGCTCGACCGACACGAGACTCGGATCCACATCCGACGAGAGATCGAGCTTGTCGTCCGTGCGCGCGGCGACGCGGCGCACGAGGAACTTGCCGGCGGGGTGCTCGACGTAGGCGACATCGCCGACCTCGACGCCATCGCCCGGGTGCACGAGCAGCGTATCCTGCTCGTGCAGCGCGGGCGCCATCGCCTCGTTCGGCACCGGCGCGACTTGCAGCACGAACGCACCCATGAGGTAGACGAAGCCGCGCACGATGACGAACAGCGCGAGCACGGGCCACAGCGCCCGGAGGCCGTCCTTGAGGCGTGGGCCGGGCGGGAGCGCGAACAGCGAGACGATGCTGGCCACCGTCACGAGGATCATGAGCGCGCCCGCAGCGAGGAACAGCCCAGGGACGCCGACCACGGCGCCGAGGGCCGCCACGCCGATGAGCGTGAGGGTCACCGCAGCGACGATCCAGCCCAGGCGCGGATAGCCGAGTATCACGTGGCCAGCGCCCGGCACGGGCGCGGCGATGACCGCACCGAGGATGCGCCGCGGCAGCTCCGAGTGCGCGAGGCGTTGCATGAAGGTGAGCTTCTCTGCGGTCACGATGCACCTCGTAGGCGCTGCAACAGCTCCTCGCCCGTGTGAGTGATGTCGCCGGCGCCGAGCGTGATGACGATGTCGCCGGGGCTGACCTCGGCGGCCAGCGCGGCGGCGAGGTCAGCGCGCCGTGGGACGTGCCGCACGCGCGGATGCCCCGACGCGCGCATCTCCTCGACGAGTCGGTCGCTGGTGGCGCCCACGATGAGCTCTTCCCCGGCGGCATACACGTCGCACACGAACACGAGGTCGGCCTCGTTGAACGCGCGCGCGAACTCGGACAGAAGATCGCGCGTGCGCGTGTAGCGGTGCGGCTGGAAGGCCGCGACGATGCGGCGATCGCGGTAGCCGGCGCGCGCGCCGTCGAGGGTGGCGCGCACCTCCGCGGGGTGATGCCCGTAATCGTCGATGACCATCACACCCTCGTGCTCGCCCTTGACGCTGAAGCGCCGGCCGACGCCCTGGAACGACCCGAGCGCCTCGCGCACCTTGCCGAAGTCGACGCCGAGGAAGTCCGCGACCGCGACCGCGGCGAGGGCATTGAGGACATTGTGCTTGCCGGGCATCGGCAGAGTGAGGCGGCCGAGCTCCTTGCCGCGGACGACGACGGTGAAGCTCGACTCGAGCGCATCGTGCTCGAGGTCCACGGCGCGCACGGTGGCGAGCGGCGCGAGCCCGTAGGTGACGAAGCGCTTGTCGACGAAGGGGAGGAGCGACTGCACGTTCGGGTGATCGATGCAGAGCACGCCGAGGCCGTAGAACGGCACCTTGTTGATGAAGTCGACGAAGGTGCGCTTGAGCTGGTCCAGCGTGCCGTAGTGATCGAGATGCTCGGCATCGATGTTGGTGACCACGGCTATGGCGGGCGCCAGCTTCATGAAAGAGCCGTCGGACTCGTCCGCCTCGGCAACGAGGATCTCGCCTTTGCCGAGTCGCGCGTTCGAGCCGAGCGAGGGGAGCTTGCCGCCGATGACGGCGGTCGGATCGAGGCCGGCGTGCCGCAGGATGGTGGCGACCAGCGAGGTGGTCGTGGTCTTGCCATGGGAGCCCGCGACCGCGATACCGTACTTGAGGCGCATGAGCTCCGCGAGCATCTCGGCGCGTGGAATGACGGGCACGCCGCGCTCGCGTGCGGCGACGACCTCCGGGTTGGCGGCGCTGACGGCGGACGAGATCACGACGACGTCGCACTTGCCGAGGTGCTCGGCGCGGTGCCCGTAGAGCACGTGGGCGCCGAGAGAGGTCAGGCGCCTCGTCGTGTCCGATTCCTTGAGGTCCGTGCCAGACACCGCGTAGCCGAGCGTCAGGAGCACCTCTGCGATGCCGGACATGCCGATGCCGCCGATCCCCACGAAGTGAATACAGGTGTCACGCATCGCGAACATCGCGTGAAGCTTAGCAGCCCGGCACGAGCGCGAGCAGCGTGTTGGCGATGTCGCGGTGGGCGTTCGGCCGCCCCATCGTCAAAGCGGCGTTGCGCATGCGCTGGAGGCGCTGCTCGTCGGAGAGGAGCGTCTCGATGCGCTCGGCGAGGTCACCGGGCGTGGTCCCCGCCTGGACGGCTAGCTCGGCAGCGCCGGCTTCCACGAGGTCGCATGCGTTGGCGGTCTGGTGGTCGTCGGCGGCCTGTGGAAACGGCACCAGCAGCGA
>JAYTLP010000198.1:0-10427 GCA_043729375.1 Myxococcales bacterium | reverse complement strand
ATGTAGAAGTGCGCGCACGACGGGTCTTCGACGGGCTGGCCGGAGAACAGCACCCGGCGGACCTCCGGATACCGCGAGCGCACCTCGCCGAGGAGCCAGTCGCCGCGCTCGCCGGCTCCGAGCAGCCAGTCCGCCACGACCACGTCGAACTTCTCCTGCGCGAGCAGCGCGAGCGCCTCGGCCGCGGTTGCGACCGCCACGACCTCGAGCCCTAACCCTGCCAGCCAGCGCGCCACCGCACGACGCGGTAGCACTTCGTCATCGACCACGAGAACCAGCGGTGAGCGAGAGCCTGGTAATTCCTGCATGCGTGCCCCCAAGTTTTTTACGACCTGATGTTCGAACGAAAGTGGCTCGCGAAACTGTCGGCTCGCATTCAATTTTTGCCGATTGCACGCATTTTTCCGTCGAGAAACACGTACGCGCATGTGCGCCGGGAAGCGGAGATGTGAGCGCGCGTGATAGAAAGGCAACATGGTGAGCATCCGTTCTCTGCCATCCACGTGTCACGCGCTCGTCCTCGCGGGAGGCGGCGGTACGCGCCTGTGGCCGCAGAGTCGACGTCGCCGGCCGAAGCAGTTCTTGCCGCTCCTGCCGGGGGGCCAGACGCTGCTCGCGGCCACCGTGGCGCGCCTGCTGCCGCTCGTCCCCATCGAGCGGATCTGGGTCGTGACGGCGGCCGACCAGCTCGACGAGGTGCACCGGGCCGTGCCCGCGTTGCTACGCGAGAACATCGTGGCCGAGCCGAAGGCTCGTAACACCGCGGCGTGCGTCGGGCTCGCGGCGCTCGCGGTCCTCGCGCGCGACGAATGCGCGATCGCTGCGGTCATCCCGTCGGACCAGCACATCGCGGACGCGGACGCGTTCCGCGATGCGCTCGCCACCGCTTACGAGCGCGCCGCAGCGGCAAGCGAGCCCATCGTCACGGTCGGCATCCACCCCACCGCACCCGAGACCGGCTTCGGCTACCTCGAGCCCGGTGACGAGGTCGCCCCCGGGGTGCGTCGCGTCGTCCGCTTCGTCGAGAAGCCCGATCGCCTCACCGCGCAGCGCTATGTCGACGACGGCTTCCTGTGGAACGCCGGCATGTTCATCTTCTCGGCGAGCCGCATGCTGCGCTTGATAGGCGAGCACCTGCCCGCGCTCGCCGAGACACTCGATCGGATCCGCAAGCAGCCGCTGCAAGTCGGCGAGCTCTACCCCACCGCGCAGTCCATCTCCATCGACTACGGCGTCATGGAAAAGCTCGCGGTCGGCGAGGTGGAGACCGTCTCCGGCGACTTCGGCTGGAGCGACGTCGGCTCGTTCTCGGCGCTCGACGCCATCGCGCCACGCGACGAGCAGGGCAACGCGTTTCTCGGGCCGTCCGTCGCCATCGACGCGCGCGGCAACATCTTCGTAGGCGATGACCGTCGCGTGATCACGGCGATCGGAGTCGACGACCTCGTCATCGTCGCCACCGACGATGCGGTCCTCGTGATGCCGAAGAGTCGCGCCCAGGATGTCCGTCAAGTGGTCGACGCGCTTGAACGGACGGGCCGCGCCAACTATCTTTGACGGGCTATCCGATGCTGCTCAACCCGCGCGTCTTTCGTGAGTACGACATCCGCGGGCGCGCCGATCGTGACCTCGGAGACGAGCTGGTCACGCGCCTGGGCCGTGCCATAGGAACGCACCTCGTCCGCGACGGGCGCGCGAACGTGGTCGTCGGGCGCGACTGCCGCCTGCACTCGCCGCGGCTGCACACAGCACTGGTCGCGGGTCTGTGCTCGACCGGCATCGCGGTCGTCGACATCGGCGTGAGCGCCACGCCGGTCCTTTACTTCGCGGTGCATCACCTCGACGCCGGCGGCGGCATCCAGATCACCGGCAGCCACAACCCCGCCGACGACAACGGCTTCAAGATCCTGCGCGGCAAGGTCTCGATTCACGGCGCGGAGATCCAGCGTCTGCGCGAGCTCGTGGAGTCCAGCGACTTCGTGGAGGGGGCGAGCCCGCCGCCGCAGCACTTCGACGTCTCGGACGCCTACATCACCACGGTCGCCGAGCGCACGCGCCTCGGTCCCCGTCGTATGAAGGTCGTCGTCGACGCCGGCAACGGAGTCGGTGGCATCGGCGTGCCCGTGCTGCGCAACCTCGGCTTCGACGTGACCGCGCTCCACTGCGAGCCCGACGGTCGATTCCCCAACCACCACCCGGATCCCACCATCGAGGACAACGTCACCGATCTGAGGCGCGAGGTCGCGCGCGTCGGCGCCGAGGTCGGCATCGCGTTCGACGGCGACGCCGACCGGCTGGGCATCGTGGACGAGCGCGGCCGCATGGTGTGGGGCGACCAGCTCATGATCCTCTTCGCGCGCGCGATCCTGCTCGAGATCCCCGGCGCGACGTTCGTCTCCGAGGTGAAGTGCTCGAAGGCGCTCTACGACGAGATCGAGCGCGCCGGCGGCAAGGCCATCATGTGGAAGGTGGGCCACTCGCTCATCAAGGAGAAGATGAAGACCGTCGACGCCCAGCTCGCGGGCGAGATGTCGGGGCACATCTTCTTCCAGCACCGCTGGTTCGGCTTCGACGACGCCGTGTACGCGGCAGCCCGCCTGCTCGAGCTGCTCTCCACGAGCGACCTCACGCTGGCCGACCACGTCGACACGCTGCCGCTGGTCCACAACACGCCCGAGATCCGCCACGCCGTTCCCGACGAGCTGAAGTTCGAGATCGTGCGCATCGCGCTCGCGCGGTTCTCCGAGACGCTCGAGGTCAACGGTCTCGACGGCGCGCGCATCACATGGCCGGATGGCGGGGGCTGGGCGCTCGTGCGAGCGTCGAACACGCAGGCGGCGCTCGTGCTCCGGTTCGAGGCGCCCTCGAAAGAAAGACTGAAAGAACTACGCGGCTACGTCGAA
Source organism: Myxococcales bacterium (assembly GCA_043729375.1). GTDB lineage: Bacteria > Myxococcota_A > Polyangia > Palsa-1104 > Palsa-1104 > JBDTCO01. The sequence goes on along the minus strand of JAYTLP010000198.1, from coordinate 7,524 downwards.
CGCGAGCTTCACGAGATCGAGACGCGCCTCGGCGCGGGACGGAGAACATGACGAAGAGCCTGGCAGTCGGGGTCGACCTCGGCGGTACGAACATGCGCGCGTCGCTCGTCGACGTGGAGGCGGGCACGCTCCTGTCGGAGGAGAAGCTCAAGCTCACCGATTACGCGCCGGAGGTCGTGGCCTCCTCGCTCGCCGGTCTGGTGCAAAAGGTCGATCCGGAGCGCAAGCGCGTCGGCGTCGGCGTCGGCATCGCGGCCCTGCTGCGCGGCTGGACGGGCGTGGTCATCGTCGGTCCGAACCTCGGATGGCACGAGGTCGCGTTCCGTTCGCTCGTCGAAAACGCGCTGGGCACCGGCGAGCCGGTCGAGCTCTACAACGACCTGAACGCCATCGCGCTCGGCGAGGTGAGCTACGGCTCCGCACGCGGCACCAAGGACGCGCTCTGCATCTACATCGGCACCGGCATCGGCGCGGGCATCGTGGCGAGCGGGCGGCTCTACGCGGGCGCGACACACCTCGCGGGCGAGCTCGGCCACTCGAAGGTCGTCCTCGAGAACGGCCGTCCCTGCGGCTGCGGACAGCGCGGTTGCCTCGAGGCCTACGCAGGCGGCAACAACATCGCGAAGCGCGCGCACGAGGAGCTGAAGACCCAGCACAGCGCGGCCGTCGAGCTCGCCGGCGGCGCAGACAAGGTCCACGCGGGCTTTCTCGACCAGGCTGCCGCCGCCGGAGACCCGTATGCCACGCGGCTCTGGGCCGAGGTCTCCGACTATGCCGGCATCGCGCTCGGCGCCGCCGTCACGCTCCTCAACCCGAGCACGCTCATCATGGGCGGCGGGGTGTGGACCGGCGCGCCCGTGCTCGGTGGCCTCATCCGCAAGAAGCTGCTGCACGCGGCCAATGCGCCCTCGCTCGTCGACTTCCAGCTCGTCGACACCTCGCTCGGCGACGACGCGGGACGCCTCGGTGCCGCCCGCGCCATCAGCCACGGCCGCGGCCCGCAGTAGTCGATGATGGACAGCGCAACCCCGCCATTCGTAGGTGACGAGTGGCTCTTCAACGACGGCTGGTCGTTCCGCGAGGAGCCCGTGCTCGACGAGACGTCGACGCAGCCGTGGAATCGCTTCCTCGCGCTCCTCGCACAGGCCAGGCGGGGCTCATTCGACCACGTCGCGGAGCTCTCGCAGCTGCTGGCGGAGGAGCAGCCGCACCCACTCTTCCTCGGCACGCTGTACCTGACAGCTGCAGTCGGCGACGTGCGCGCGGTGGTACGCTGGCTCGATTCCGACGCGTTCACGCAGGCCGCCGCGGCCGTGGCGCTCGCGGGTGACCTCTCCACCGTCGATGCGCTCCTCCGGCGACGGCGTGGCGCCGGCCCCGAGGTCGTGGAGACGATGGAGAGCACGCTCAGCCAGCTCCTCGAGCCGGAGCCCGAGCGCTTCTACCAGACGGGACTCGGCGACGACGCGTACGACGCGCGAGTGCGCGACCACGTCGGTGCGCTCGTCGAAATGCACGGGTCCGACATGCGCTTCGCCCTCGGCGCGCCGCTCCGTGTGAGCAGGTTGGTCATCAAGCTCGCACTGCTCGCGGAGATGGAGCAGGGATCACGCGACGAGGCGAGCGCCACCATCGGCGGGCTGCTGTTCCACCTCGAGACGCTCACCGGCGTGCCTGTCCGTGGCGTCGTCGTCACCGATGGTGGCGGTGCGGAGGTGGTGGACCGCGGCCGACTAGGTCGTGTCATCGACACGATCGAGACATGGGAAAAGAAGCACAAGCCCCGCTCGGGGCGTCGCCTGTTCTGCGGCCGCCTCGTCCCCTGAGCGACGCGGCGCCCCTCACTTCGCGGCGAGGATTGAAAGCTGCTCGATCACGGGCGGCTTCGCGAGGAGCGTATCGGCGCTGGCCATGAGCGCCTTGGCGATATCGCCGGCGAGATGCGCCTTGCGACCCGCCTCGTCCTCGAACGTGTCGAAGATGCCGAACGTCTTCGCGTCGATCTTCCAGGCGTACCACGTCCTCGTCTGCGCCTCGGCCTGGGCGAGCGGGAGCGCGCCGGTGAGGAACTTCTCGACGTCCGCCTCCTTGCCGGGCTTGGCTTCGACACGAGCGAGCAGTGCGTACTTGACCATGGGGGTTCTCCTTCGCGGGTTGGGGCGGGTGCGACAAAAACAAAGAGCGCCGCACACCGAGGTGCGACGCTCTCCAAGTGGTGGGCAGCGTAGGCCGGACGGCGCGACGAGCTACGACTGCTTGCGTGCGCGTTCGAAGCCGCTCTTGACGTGGCTCTTGACGTCGTTCCACATCTTGCCGGTCTTGAGGTTGTCCCAGTCGGTCGAGAGCTTCGTCTCGAGCTTGTCGTCCCACGACTTGTGGTCGGCGAACTGGCTCGACGCGCCGTAGCCGTAGCGCAGCGCGGGCTCGGCCGTCTCGTAGTCGTCGTGCATCTTCGCGTCGTGCATCGTCGCGTCGTGCATCTTCGCGTCGTGCATCGGCTTCGAGTTTGCCACGTGATCCGGCGGGATGACTTCCTTGCCGGCGCCCTGCTTCATGGTGTCGGCGGCGTTCTGCTTCAGCTCCTGGCCCTTGTTCTTCGAGAAGTCGGCCTTGGTCTGCTCCCAGTCGCGGTGAAACGCGTCCTTCGTCTTGTCCCATGCGCTCGTGTGCTTCTCGTTCCACCAGCTCGGGTTCTTCGTGTCGGTGTTCATGTTGATCTCCTCGTGAGAGTGGGTAGGTGCGTTCGTGCAGCGAGTCACACGAGGAGCACGACGCGGACCACTATCACCGACGCACATCCGCGCACTTGCACCTTGCTGGACGCGTCAAAACGGTCCGTCGTGGCAATCGGCGACAGCGCGGTCAGAACGACAGGAGGTGCCGGATCTCGCTCTCGTACAGGACGTACACCCCGCTCGCCACCGCGAGGAACGGTCCGTACGGCATCTCGCCGGCGCCGAGCAGCTTCTTCTTGCGCCACAGGAGCAGCGGTACGGTCACGAGAAGGCCCGCAAACGGCGCCGCGAAGAACGCAAACGCCGCTGCGCGCCAGCCGAGCGCCGCACCCACCACGGCAAGGAGCTTGGCGTCACCGTACCCCATCGCCTCGCGCGCGAGCACGAGGTAGCCGACCTCGGCCACGACGAGCACGAGGCCGTACCCGACGAAGGGGCCGAGCACGAGCTCGAACGGGGACACCTGCCGGAGCAGCAGCGCCGCCACGAAGAAGATCGGGATCGCCGGGTACGTGATGCGGTCGGGGATGATCAGGTGATCGAGGTCGATGCCCGCGAGCACGAGCAGCGTGCCGCACAGCGCGAAGTCGAAGAAGAAGTGCGCGAGCAGGTGCACCGCGTCGTCGGGCTGGTGCTGCAGCCGGTGCCAGATCGCGAGCGCGAGCAGCGCCGACAGCAGCTCCACGAGCGGGTAGCGAAGCGAGATGGGCATGGCGCAACCTGCGCACCGTCCGCGGAGCAGTAGCCAGCTCAGGACCGGGATGTTCTCCAGCGCGTGGATGCCGCGGCCGCATTGCGGACAGCGCGAGCGCGGGTGCACCACCGACTCGTAAAGGGGGATGCGGTGGATGCAGACATTGAAGAAGCTGCCCCAGAGCGCGCCCCACAAGGTCGCGAACGCCGCGAACGACCACGCGCCCGCGGGCGTGGCGAGCACCTGCCCGAGGGCGGCGGTCAGGGAGTCGTCCGTCGGGTTCATGCGCGTCGCGAGCGTACAACCCCGACGGTGCCGCCACAATTACGTGCTAGCTTCGTTGCGTGCTTCGCACCGTCCTTTTGCCCGCGTTTGTGCTCGCGCTCGCGGGTACCGTCCCGGCCTGCCACCGTCCGAACGAAGACGATCTCGGCTTGCCGCAGCACGGCGCAAAGGCCGTCGTCGTCGACAAGCTGACGGATCCCCGCGAGCTCGTGGCGGCGCTGACGCAGCCCGGCGCGGCGCTCGACGACAAGCTCGGCGCGCGCACGCTCGACGTGCAGCAGACCACTACCCTGACGCTCGGTGCGGTCACCGATCGAATGGAGCAGCACGCCACACTCGAGCTGGATGGCAAGGGCGGCTTCCACCTCGTCAGCGACCTCGACCATCCCGACAAGGTCGGACAGACGGTGCAAAAGGGCGACAGCGATGGTGGCCCTCGCGACAAGGTGGCCGTCTCTGCGCAGGGCATGGAGGCGGTCGCGCTCGCGGGCACGCTGTACGTGCGACCGCGGTACGGCCGCTTCGTCTCGCGCCGTCCCGAGCCGGGCGAGCTGGATCGCCTGCGCGAGCTCGCCGAGACGATGCTCGGCGACGACCTCGAGCTGCTCGCGCCGGGGCTCGCGGTCAGGGACGCCGGCGCGGGAACCGTGCTCGGGCACGCGACGCGCAAGCTCGACCTCTCGCTCGGCGAGGGCGCCTCCGCGGGCAGCGACGACGAGGCGCGCCACGCGTGGCGCAAGGCGCTCAAGATCGGAAAGCTCGGCGGCCGGGTGGAGGTGGACGCCACGACAGGTGCCCCGCTCACCGGCACGCTCGACGCCGAGTACTCCATGCCGCGCGAGGGCGGCATGCTCACGACCCACATCGTCGTCTCGCTCGCGTCGCGGGCGGCATCTCCTCTGCACGCCCCCGAGGCCGTGCCCTCACCGCACCGCCCGCGTCCGATGGTCGAGCGCAACCAGCTGCTCGAAGGCCTCGCGCCTCCCGCCGGCACGTCCGCGGCCCGTCACCCGCAGTAAGAGTCCGGCCACGGGTCCATGCCCAGGCAGACGAGCACCTCGTGCTCGGCTCGCCGGTGGAAGTGATTCGCGCGGACCTGGGCCGACGTGCCGTCGATGTAGTTCGAGACGTGATCGGCCGTGATGCGCACATGACTGGTGCCCCACGCGTCGAGGCCCGCCCCGAAGGTATCCACGCTGTAGTGCCCCTGGGTGGGGTCGATGGACGCGGACGTCGCGCCGCCCAGCGTCATGCCGAGGTGCTCGTACTCGAGTGCCATCATGAGCGCCCACCGCCGCCGCGCGACGGGACCGCGCTCGAGCCGCGGCTTCGGCTCCTGGCCGAGCGTCTCGAGGAAGGTCGGATCGCCGACAATCCAGCCGTAGAGCTCCACGTGATACGCGGTTGCTCGCAGCCGCGCGCCGCGGAGGGGCGCGCGGGTCATCCGCTGCCGGATGGCTGGGCATCTGCTCCTCGGCGGGCTGGCGTGCCGCAAAGAACGAACAAACACATCGAGTCGACGAGAACGAACTTCATGGTGGCGGAGCTCCGGCACCCGATGGCGCCGGCGAACCCTAGAACGACGTCGCAGTGCCGCGACCGCCGGCCAAAGCTAAAGGACGGGGATCGACCTCGCGAGCAGCTGCTTTTCGGCAGGCGTGCGCCTCGGCGTCGCGAACGCGGGGCGCAGGGTCATGGCCTCCGGCGTGACGAGACCGTAACCCTCATCGCGCGCGTGGCGCACGCGACCTGCCGGCTCGTCGACGACGTTCGGCTCGGGCGGGGTGTTCAGCGAGTACGGCGCCGCGAACGCGGACGAGCCGAGGAGAACGAGGAAGCCGGCAATGATGAGGGGGATGCGCTTCTTGTTCGTCATTGTGTTCACCTGCCGAGACTCGATACATCAACCGTGCCACCAACCAGGTGAGCAGAAGCTCTCGGCCGGACCTCCGCGGCTCGACACAGTGTGGGTAAATGTCGCGCACACCGTTCGAAGCGGGCTCCGTGCTACCGTCGTCATATGGCACGCCGTCGCCCCGCTGCAGAGCAGTCACGCGAGGCCGCGGCACCCGCGCCACGCGACGCCGCCTTCATCGCAGAGCGAGCGCTGTTGAGCGGGCTCGTGGGGCTCTTCCCTGTGCCGTTCGCCGACGACCTCCTGCTCTCGCGCGCGCGACGCACGCTGCTGCGCGACGTGGGCCGGCGTGCGAAAGTCGAGCTCGACGCGGAAGTGCTCGATCGACTCACCGCCGCTGCGAAGGCTCCACGGCTCGCGCCCACCGGCGGCTGGATTCTTGGTCGGGTGCTACGCAGGGTCGCGCTCCCGCTCCGCCTCTTCGACCGGGGCCGTGAGGCGCTGGTGACCTTCCAGCGCGCGACGCTCCTCGCACATCACCTGCGGCACGGCGGGACCGGCCTGTCGCCCGACGAAGCCGCTGTCCTGCGCGCGCGGATGGACGCGGCCGCTGCGCGCGCTTCCCTCTACAGCCTGCGCCACCTCGAGGAGCACGCGGTGGCCCTGCGCGCGGCGTTCGACAGCACGCCTTGACCCGCGACGCACTTCGCACCGCCCGACGTGTTGTCGTCAAGATAGGCAGCCGCCTGCTGCGCGACGATCTCGAAGGGCGCGTGGCCATGCTCGCGGCCGAGTGCGACGAGCTACGCCGCCGCGGCAAGGAGGTCGTCCTCGTCACGTCGGGTGCGATCGCGCTCGGGGTGGGCGCCTTGCGCCTCGCTGCGCGCCCCACGGAGCTCGCAGGGCTTCAGGCCGCAGCGTCCGTCGGCCAGGTTCAGCTCATGCACGTCTACCAGCAGGCGTTCTCGGCCACGCAGCAGACCGTCGGCCAGGTCCTGCTCACTCACGACGACGTTCGCGACCGCACGCGCTACCTCGCGGCCCGCCAGACCTTCGCGGAGCTCCTGCGCCTCGGCGCCGTGCCGGTGGTGAACGAGAACGACACCGTCAGCGCCGACGAGATAAAGTTCGGCGACAACGACCAGCTCGCCGCGCTGGTGACGTCTCTTGCGTCCGCGGAGCTCCTCGTCATCCTCACGGATGTGGACGGTCTCTACGACGGCGAGCCCGGCAAGGGCGCTCGATTGGTGTCCGAGGTCCGCGACATCGAGGCCGCGCGTGCGGTGTCGGGAGACGCCGTCTCGGGGGTCGGCACGGGTGGCATGCGCAGCAAGGTCGAGGCGGCCGCCATCGCGGGACGCTTCGGTGTTCCGACGGTGGTCGCGTCCGGCCGCTCGGATCGGCCGGTGAGCCGCATCCTCGATGGCGAAGCACTCGGAACCGTGTTCTGGCCGCGTGTCGAGCGTCTGACCTCGCGCAAGCAGTGGATCGCGTTCGCGTTGCGCCCGAAGGGCCGTGTCCTCGTCGACGCCGGCGCGCGCCTCGCCCTCGAGCGCCACAACTCGCTTTTGCCGCGCGGCGTCCGTGGGGTGGAGGGGCACTTCTCGGCCGGCGAGCTCGTCGAGGTGGTCGACGACCGGGGACGCGTGTTCGCGCGTGGCCTCTGCGCGCTCGAGACGGGCGAGCTCGAGCGCGTGAAGGGCCTGCGCGCCGACGCCGTTCCGGGGGTGCTCGGGTATCCGAGCTCCGGGCTCGTGATCCACTGCGACGACCTGGTGATCCTGTGAACGCCGAGACAATCGCGCTCGCCGCGCGGCACGGCAGCCGTCCGCTCGCCCGCGCCACCGCCGAGCAGCGGACCGCGGCGATCGAGGCTGTCGCCGCGGCGCTCCTCGAGCACGGCGACGAGATCCTGGCCGCCAACGCCGGCGACCTCGCTCACGCTTCGCTCGACG
>JAYTLP010000197.1:0-4408 GCA_043729375.1 Myxococcales bacterium | reverse complement strand
GATACGAACCAGGACGACCTGTCGGTCGTGCTCATCCAGAAGAAGAACGTCCTCGACAAGGAGACCGCCGAGCTGAGGGGCGATCTCGAGGTCGCGCAGAAGGACGCGGACTCGGCGAAGAGCTCGCTCATGGCGGTGCAGACCGAGATCAAGAAGCTGAAGGCCGAGAAGGACAACATGCTGGCCAAGATGGCCTCGGCCCAGGCCCGCACGCGCATCAACGACCAGCTCGAGGGCCTGTCCGTCGACGCCGAGGTCAAGGCGCTCGACAACGTGCGCGAGCACATCAAGAACACGATCGCGGAGGCCAACCTCGGCACCGAGCTCAAGAGCACCGATCTCGACCAGCGCCTGCAGAACCTGCGTCAGGCGTCGGGGGACGTGACGGCCAAGCAGCAGCTCTCGGAGCTCAAGGCTGCGTCGGCCGCCAAGAAGGCCGCCCTCAAGACGATGTGATGCGCGCCGGTCTGACGGCGCTCCTCGTGATCGCGGGTTGCGCGACGCCGCACACGACTGGGGTCCCGGTTGCCGCGGCATCTGCAGACCCATGCGATGCGTCGCGCCTCGTGCCGGTCGCTCACCGCGACACGATCGAAAGACGCGTCGCACAAAAACGCGGCAGCATGGGTCGTGCGACCCGGAACATGGTCGCCACGTCGCACGTCCTCGCGACGGAGACGGGCCGTTCCGTCCTCGCGCGTGGCGGCAACGCGGTGGACGCCTTCATCGCGGCCGTGCTCGTGCAGGACATGGTGCTACCCGGGGTGACCTCGACGGCAGGGGTGGCGGGCTTCCTCGTCGCCCGTCCTGGCGAGGAGCCGATCTACGTGCACGGGCCGTATCGCGCTCCGGCGAAGGCACCGGCCGGCGCGCACGTGCTGCTCCCGGGTGCGGCGTTCGCGCTCCTCGAGGCGCAGGAGCGGTACGGCCGCCTGCCGCTCGCCGAGGTGCTCCGCCCCGTCGTGGCGCTGGCGCGCGAGGGCTTCACGCTGGACCCGCTGTTCGCCGCGGCCCTCGCGGCAACGCCCTCGCTACGACGCTCTCCATACGCGCAACGTACGTACTTCCACGACGGCGTGCCGTTCGCTGCCGGTACGAAGGTTGCGCTGCCCGAGCTCGCGGCGACGCTGGAAGCGATCGCACGACACGGCGCGAGCGAGCTCGCCCGCGGTGCCTGGGCGAGTCACTACGTCGATGCCGTACGCGCTGCGGGTGGCACCGTCGAGCTCTCCGAGCTCGCCAGCCTCCACGCGATCTTCGCGCCCGCGCTGCACGCGCGCTATCGCGGACGCGACGTGTATACGTCTTCCAGTACGTCGTTCGGGGGCCGCAAGCTCCTCGCCGGCCTTGCCGTCCTCGAGCACGCCGACCTCGCGAAGCTGGGCGGCATCGAGCACTCGGCCGAGGCGCTCGCGCTCTTCGTACGCACCCACCGCGCTGTCGAGGCCGAGGCATGGACGAGGGACCCCGCGTACACGGGCGAGCGGCTCGCGCAGATTCTCGCCTCACGCGGCGAGGCGATCTGGCAGCGTGTGCGGCAGCGAATCGAGCCGCCGGCCGCGCAGCCGTCGCCGGGCACGCACAGCTCGGCCGTGATTGTCGTCGACGAGAGCGGCCTCGTCGTCGTCGGCACGCACTCCATCGAGGGTCTCAACTGGGGCGACGGGACGTTCGTCGGCGGCATCCCGCTCGGGCTGTCCACCGCCGGGATGCCGACCTCCGGCCGCGAGCTCCTCGACCCGCTGAGCGCGACGCTGGTGTACGAGGACGGCGCGCCCCGGCTCGCGCTCACGGTGTACGGAACCGGGCTGCATCCAGCGGACCTGCAGCTCGTGAGCAGCGTCCTCGATCTCGGACGCGACGTGGAGGCCGCGGTGCTTGCCCCCAGGCTCGGGTGGTTCGAGTTCGACATCACGAAGCTGCACACGGACGCGAGCCGCAACCTCCTCGACACGCGCGTGCCGCCGGAGGTCGTGTGCCGGCTGGGAGCGCTCGGTGCGACGTTGCAACAGACGTCCGAGCCGGGTTATCCCGCGGGGCTGCTCGATCTCGGCTTCCCCACCATCGTCGAGATGCGGGGTCATGGCGGGACCCGCGTGCTCACGGGAATGACGCCGGAGTGGATGAAGGGACTCGCGGCCGGTGACTGAGCTCTCGTTCGAGCTACGCCCTGCGCGACGCAAGGACCGGGCGCAGATCCTCGCGCTCGCGCCCGCGACCCTGGCCGAGTTCGACTTCACTTTCGGCACCGGGAGCGCGTCCGACGCGCAGCTGGAGGGCGCGCCCGAGTCGTTTGCGCCCGGCGCCTTGCTGGAGGCCGTTCGTGGCGAGACGCTGCTCGGCATGGCAGGGCTGTTTCCCGTCGGCGGCGACGACTGGGAGCTGCGCAAGATGTTCCTCGCGCCGGCCGCTCGCGGCCAGGGGCTCGGCCAGAGTCTCCTCGATGGCTGCATCGAGCTCGCGCGAGAAAAGAACACGAAGCGCATCGTGCTCGACACGGTCGACGCCATGCAAAGGGCCATCGCGCTGCACGAGCGCAACGGCTTCGTACGCGACGATTCGCAGATGCGCGCCTCGCGCTGCTCGCGCGGTTATCGCCTCGACCTCCTGCGTTAGCGATGGACGCGCCCCCCCGACCCGCGGTCTAGTGGGGCCTCGGCCTACTTCCGGGCCGTCGAAGGAGCGAGATGGCCACGAAGAAGAAGACGAAGAAGCCCGTCGCGAAAGCCGCTGGCAAGGCGAAGAAGGTCGTCGGCGCCGCAAAGAAGACCGCAAAGAAGGTCGTCGGCGCCGCGAAGAAGGCGGCCCCGAAGGGCAAGGCTGCGGGCAAGAAGGTCGTCGCTGCCGCGAAGAAGTCGGTGAAGAAGGTCGTCGGCGCGGTGAAGAAGGCTGCTCCCAAGGCCAAGAAGAAGACCGCTGCCGCAAAGAAGACCGGCAAGAAGACCGGCAAGTCATTCGGCCAGACCGTGGCCGCCATCGCGCACGACGCGGTCGAGAGCGCAAAGCAGCTCGGCGAGACCGTCGTCCACGCGTTCGACCCCAAGAACTAACGCACCCGTCGAAAAGGGTTTCACGGCACGGTGAGCCGGGCGCTGAGCCCGTCGCTCACCGGCTTGCCGTGATACCGTGCACGCCTCGCTCTTTCTCCCTCCCCTAGTCGAGGATCACAGCCGTGAAGCTCACGCCATTCGCCAAGTTGTTCGTCACGCTCGTCGTCCTCGGAGTGCTCGGGTACACCGGCTATCACTACTACGGTGACCGCCTGAAGGACTGGTCCGAGAACGGCGATACCGGCACGAAGAAGGTCGCCACGGGCACCACCGGCGCCACTAAGGACGACTTCAGCGGCCTCAAGAAGGCGGGCGATGCCGACCAGCAAAAGGGCGTCACGGGAGTGACCCAGGCGAACGTGGGCGCGGGCAAGCTCGGCCGCCCACTCGTCGTCGGCATCAACACGTGGGCCGGTCACGCGCCGGGCATCGTGTCCAACGGCGGCCTCGAGGCCGGCCCCACGGGCATCTACAAGACGCGCTACGGCCTCGATGTGAAGTTCGTCCTCATCGAGGATCCGCAGGCGAAGCTCGCTGCGTTCATCAAGGGCGACATCGACGTCATGTGGGACACGGTCGACTCGTGGGCGCGCGAGGCCTCCACGCTCGCCGAGCAGGGCTTCTCGGCGAAGGCGATCATCCAGCAGGACTGGTCGCGCGGCGGCGACGGCATCGTGTCGCTCAAGACGATCAACTCGATCGAGGACCTCAAGGGCAAGACCATCGCCACGACGCGCTACACGCCGTCGCACTGGCTGCTCCTCTACATGCTCGCGCAGTCCGGCCTGTCTGCCGACGACAAGAAGGCGATCGAGAAGAACCTCGTGTTCACCAACGAGGCGCCGCTCGCGGCCGCCGCATTCCGCGGCAAGAAGGTCGATGCCGCCGTGACGTGGGAGCCGGATCTGTCGGGCGCCGTCAAGGCACGCGAGGACGACGCGCACATCCTCGTGTCCACCGCCGCGGCCACGAACGTCATCGCCGACTGCCTCGTGGCGCGCGCCGACGTCATCGCCAAGGCGCCGGAGACGCTGCAGGCGTTCGTGCACGGCTGGTTCGACGGCATCGACGAGCTCGCCAAGGACCCCAACGGCAGCTACGCCATCGTCGCCAGGTCGCTCAAGCTCGGGCCCGACGACGTCTCCGGCATGCTGTCCGGCCTCAAGCTCACGCCCTACGCCGACAACGCGCTCTTCTTCGGGCTGTCGAACGGCGATCACGCGCAGATAAGCTCGCTTTTCGACACCGCGTTCATCGTATGGCGCAAGCAGGGCGTCGTGTCGAAGGCCGTCGACTCGAAGGACTACGTCGACAGCCGCTTCGTCGCGTCGCTCGCCGACAAGTACGAGGGGCAGAAG
>JAYTLP010000196.1:0-11541 GCA_043729375.1 Myxococcales bacterium | reverse complement strand
CCCGAGGTGCTGTGGAAGCGCCGCACGCTCCTGTTGCTCGGCGCGCACGGCGTCGTCGCGTTCGCCTACCTCGCCGTGCGCACGAGGCTGCTCGGCCGCGTCGGACAGGACGACGTTCACGCTGCCGACACGGTGCGCGCCATCGTCGACGCCCCGTGGCTGCTCGTGCAGTACGTGCGACTCGCGGTCATGCCGCTCGGCCACGCGCCGGACTACGGCATGCATGGGCCAGCCCGGTTGCAGTCGGTGCTCGCGGCCGTCGTGGCCGTTCCGCTTTTCGCGCTGGCCAGCGTGAAGGCGCGCGGAGGTCTGCGCTGGGGCACCTGGTTCTTCGTGATCGCGCTCTTGCCCGTGCTGCACCTCGTGCCGCTGTGGACGTTGCTCGGCGACCGCTTCTTGCTCCTGCCGACCGTCGGCCTCGCCGTCGCTCTCGCCGCGGCGCTGAGCTACCTGCCGGAGCGGGCACGGCGCATGGAGGTCGGCATCGCGCTCGTCGTGGCCATCGTGTACGCGGGGGGGTCGGCGATCGAGGCCCGTCGCTTCCGCAGTGACGAGAGCCTGTTCGCGTTCGGTGTCGAGGAGGTGCCCGACTCGGGGCTCTCGCAGCACAACCTCGGGCTCGACCTGCTGAAGCGCGGGCAGTACGCGCGCTCGCTCGATCACCTGCTGCGCGCCGAGGCGCTCGGTCGTCGCGATCCGCGGCTGTACATGCATCTCGCCGGCGCGTTCGAGGCGCTCGGCAAGTACGGCGACGCCGAGAAGGCGACCGACATCGCGCTGGCCTTCGATCCGGACATGGGTAACGCGTACCTGCAGCGCGCATCGTTCGAGCATCGACGCGGAGACATCGACGCCATGGAGCGCGACGTCGAGCTCGCGCGCGCGCACCACGCCGACGATCGCCAGCTGCGTCGCGTACGTGCGCTGCTCGCCGTCTCGCGCGGGCGCGTGCGGGAGGCATACGACCTCTACGTCGGTCTCGCTCGTGACGTCCGCGAGGATCCGATACTGTGGCAGCACGCGGCCGAGTGCGCCAAGCACGAGCGACTCCAGGCGCAAGCGCACGACGCCATCACGCGCTGCCTCGCCATTGCACCGGGCCGCGCGCAGTGCGTCGCCCTCGAACGCTGAACCATGCCTAGAGCTGTGGGGGCAAGAGCGCGTGCCAGTCGAGGCGCGTCGCGGCAGGTGCGCCCATGATGACGAACATCGTCTCCGGCACGAAGGGCAAGGTGTCGTGCCAGCGCGCTTCGAACGCCGCTCGCTCCTGCTTTTCCCGCTCGAAGTCGATGGTGGTCTTCAGCGAGACGAGGCGGTTGCGGACCTCCTCACGCGTCTTCTCGCTGGTCGTGGAGTAGTAGACCTGCTCGAGGTGACGGAGCGCTGCGTCCTCCATTCCTTCCTTGCGGAGGATCGTGGCGGCGAGCAGGGCGGCCCATGGCGGCGAGCCGCTGACCAGGGAGGACCGCTGGATGTAGCTCGCGCCCTCCGCCGTGAGCTTCGCCTTCTCGGCAGCTTCGGTGGGGTGCATCTCGAACAGCAGGTTGCAGCCCAGCATGAACGGCATCTCCCAGTCGTCCGGGAAGCGTGCGACGCCCTCGCGAAGGAAGCGATTGGACTCGAGCACGCCGACGGGCGTGATGGGCAACCCGTTGTACATCGTGGCGGTTCCGCCCCAGCGGTAGGGCGTCTTCCAGTGCGGGTCGAGCTGGATCGCGGACTCGATCATCGGCAGGAGCCCGTCGAAGCTCTTCGTGACGAGCGTGGCGTTGCCGAAGAAGATCACGGCGCGCAGGTAGATGAGGTCGGCGAGCAGCTCGCGGTGGCCGAGCGAGAGGAAGGTCAGCGACTCGGAGCTCGGGACGAAGAGGATGTCGTCCTCGGGCGGGATCTTGGCGCGCGTACGCGCGGCGAGCAGGTGGCCGGTTGTGGCTATCGCGAGCGAGAGGAAGAGCGCGACCGCTGCGAGGCTGCGCTTCACGGCGCGACGGTGCTACTCGAGCTCGTTGAACGCGTAGAGGCCCGACCCGCCGGTGACATTGCCCTCGGTGGTGACGGAGCCGGTGCGGCTGAAGTACGAGTACGTGCTGTCCTTGTCGAGATCGCCCGAGGCCCACGCGGTGAACGACGCGCTCGCGTCCGAGCCGGCGGAGTCGTACTGGTACGAGTAATAGAACGGATCGTCGACGGAGAAGTTGAGCGCGATCCACGTCCCCGAGCGCCACAGCGACGCCATTGCCGAGGGGTCGCACTTGAGCCCCACCGAGGCGCCGCACGTGCCCTGAGCGGGCGACCAGCCCTGGGAGCCGGGGAAGAGCTTGGCGACGATGGCACCGCTCGAGGAGGCGTGTTCAGATTCGTAGTAAGCGACCGACGAGTCGAAGAGCTTGCGGACGTTCATCGTCGCTTCCACGGTCTTCGAGCGACGGATGTACTTGATGAAGGCGGGGATGGCGACAGCCGAGAGAATGCCGATGATGGCAACAACGATCATGAGCTCGATGAGCGTGAAGCCTCTCGCCCGACTCGTCTGCAGCGACGCCGTCATGGTGCCCTCCTCGTAACGCGTGGTGCCTCGAAAAAAAACGGCGGCGCTGGCACGAGCCCAGCGCCGCCGTCGGAGGTTCAGGTGTTACTCGATCTCGTTGACGGAGTAGAGACCCGCGCCACCCGTGACGTTACCTTCGGTGGTGATGGAGCCCGAGCGGTTGAAGTACGAGTAGGTCTTGTCGTTGTCGAGGTCGCCCGAGGCCCACGCGTAGAACGTCGACGTCGCATCCGAGCCACCCGCATCGTACTGGTACGAGAAGTAGAACGGATCGTCGACCGAGAAGTTGAGCGCGGTCCACGTCGGGTCACGCCACACCGACGCCTGTGCCGACGGGCTGCACTTGCCGCCCGTCGAGGCTGCGCAGGTGTTCTGCGCGGGCGACCAGGCGACCGAGCCCGGGAACTGGCGGGCGATGATCGCGCCAGCCGACGTTGCGTGCTCCGCCTCGAAGTAGGCGACCGAGGAGTCGAAGAGCTTGCGGACGTTCATCGTGGCTTCGACCGTCTTCGAGCGACGGATGTACTTCATGAAGGCCGGGATGGCCACTGCGGCCAGGATGCCGATGATCGCGACGACGATCATGAGCTCGATGAGGGTGAAGCCTTTGGCACCTGCGCGACGCAACTTGTTCAACATGGACTCTCCTTTGTGCTTGCTCACGCGGCGCGCGGGCAATGGGGTGGGCTCTACTGGCCCTCATTAATCACGGCAATCGTCGCCGTGTTCATTGCGGTCTCGTAGATCGTGTTCGTGCCGGTTCGGCCGTCCTGGTCGCACGTGGCCAGCGCGTACCACCACACGCCGGTGGGCTGCACGCCGCCGAGGAACGCCGCGCCCATCGTCCCGGCCGTGAAGCCGGTACCGCTCGTGGAGCCCGCGCCCGCGACGATCGTGTAGCCGCAGTAGAGCGCTGACTTGCCCGCGCTGATGCCGAGCGTGGTCCACGCGACGGGCCACGTACCCGCGCTGATGGGCTTGAGCTTGGGCTCCTGCGCCGTGAGCAGCGCGGGATAGAACGTGGTCTCGTCTGCAGCGGTGGCGCAGTCCGTCTTGGCGTTACAGTAGACGGAGAACTCTGCGCGATAGGCCTCTTCCTTCGAGCGAACCTCGCCGAGCATCCCGTACACCTCGGAGGCGCGGGCCCGAGAGCTCACGCGCTTGAACGAGAGCACGGCGAGCGTGGTGAGCACCGAGATGATCGCCACTGCGATCATGAGCTCGATGAGGGTGAAACCGCGGCTGCGCATCCCGGATGAGTCTCCCTGCACCGTCCGTGCCCTCGGACGAGGGGGGTCACGTGTCGACGAGCACCAGCAGCGTAGAGGGGTTGCGTGCGGAGAGCCACATTTTGGCGTCGAGCGCGGAGCCTTGCACCTTGCCCAAATTGGGCCCAGGTGCCGTTTTTCGTCACTCCTGCCGACATTTCTCGGCACTCTTGCGCGGCGCGGCGCGGATGTGAGGGAAATACCGCGGACCGCACCTACACCTGGCTACTTCCCGTCTGGAGTGGGCTCGGGCTCGTCGGGGTCGGCGTCGCCCGCGAGGCCCAGCTTCTGCAGCCGGTACCTGAGCGAGCGGAACGAGATGCCGAGCAGGCGGGCAGCCTGCTTGCGCGAAGACGACTGGGCGAGCGCGCGCTCGAGGTACACCCGCTCGAAGTCGGCCATGAGGCGGTCGAGATCCACGCCATCGGCCGGCAGGGTGGCGGGGTCGGCAGCGACCGGTGCCTTCTTCTGCGGCGTCAGCTCGCCGAGCGACGCACGCGTGATCCTATCGGTGGTCTCGAGCGTGACCCCGCGCTCGACCAGGTTCTCGAGCTCGCGGACGTTGCCCGGAAAGTCGTAGTCGCAGAGCGCGGCGATGGCCTCGCTCGTGAAGCCACCGATGGCGCGGCCGACGGTGGCCGCGTGCTTCTTGAGGAAGTGCTCGGCAAGGAGCGGAACGTCGTCGCGACGCGCGCGCAGGGGCGGCAGGGTCACCTCGATGACGTTGAGCCGGTAGAAGAGGTCCTGTCGGAACGCGCCGCGCGCGACCTCCGCCTCGAGGTCGCGGTTCGACGCGGTGACGACGCGCACGTCGACCTCGTGTTCGTTCGTGCCGCCGACCTTCTTCACCGTGCGCTCCTGCAGCACGCGAAGGAGGCGCACCTGCATGGCGGTGGAGACCTCGCCGATCTCGTCGAGGAACAGTGTGCCGCCATCCGCCGCGGCGAAGAGCCCGTCCTTGTCGGCATGCGCACCGGTGAACGCGCCGCGCACGTGGCCGAAGAGCTCCGACTCGAGCAGCGTGTCGGGGATGGCACCGCAGTTGATGGCGATGAAGGGTCCGCGCTGGCGTGGCGAGAGGTGATGCAGCGCGCGCGCGACGAGCTCCTTGCCGGTGCCCGACTCGCCGGACACGAGCACCGTGGTGCGTGTGGGGGCGACCTTCTTCACGAGCTCGAACACGCGCTCCATTGCAGCCGACTTGCCGACGAGGCGATCGAGCCGGAAGCGGCCGCCGAGCTCCTCGCGCAGCTCGCGGTTCTGCTGGATGAGCGTGCGCCGCTCGAGCGCGCGCTCGACGACGAGCTGCACCTCGTCGACCTTGAACGGCTTCAGCAGGTAGTCGTACGCGCCCTGCTTCATGGCGGCGATCGCCGTCTCCGGCGTGGCGAACGCGGTGACCACGAGCACCTGTGTCTCGGGCCGGTGCTGCTTGACCTCGCGCAGCACGTCGAGGCCCGAGCCGCCGGGCATCATGAGGTCGGTGATCACCAGATCGAAGTCGCGGGCGACGAACGCTACCTTCGCCTCCGCCGGACTTCCTGCGACCTCGATCTCGTGGCCGGCGCGCTTCAGCGCGATTCGCATGAAATCACGCATCGATCGCTCGTCGTCGACGATGAGGATGGCGGCCATCAGAGCTTCTTGCGTAGCACGACGATCAGGAAGCCACCGAGGCCGCTCAGGATCGGCGAGTCGGCGGCGCGCGTCTCGAGCATGCCCATGAGCGGGCCGATGAAGGGAAGATCGTGCACGTGCGAGACGGGCGTGAAGATGCGCACGCCGCGCTGATCGACGAGCTCGACGTCCGCCGGCAGGTAGCGCTCGATGTCGGCGATGGAGTCGTAGCGCGTGTACACCGCTTCGTCGGTGGTGGCGTCCGAGATCGGCGTGGCGGGCTTCAGCTGCTTCACGAGCCAGCGCAGAGACCGCGTGTTGTAGAACTCGGCGAGGACATGACCGCCCGGACGCACCACGCGAGCCATCTCCGACAGCGCCTTGCCGATGGCCTCGATGTGCGCGAGCACCTTGAACGAGTACGCCACGTCGAACGATGCGTCCGCGAACGGCAGCTCGGTGATCGACGCGTTGGCCACGCGCAGGCCCCGCTCGTGCGCCTTTTTCAGCATGCCGGGCGACAGGTCGATGCCCACGGCACTCGCCGCGAACTCGGCAACCCGCCCCAGGATGAGCCCGGTACCACAACCGGCCTCGAGGACGCGCGCCCCCGTGCCGTAGCGACGGACCAGGTCGACCTCGAGCCGGTCGATGAGCGCGTGGTACCCAGCGTGGCGAGCATCCTCGTAACGAGCGGCGAATTCGTCGTAGTAGGCGCGGTTCGGCTTCACGGCAACCGACCATGTAACACGATTGACAGCGTCAGTAGGCTTCTTCTATACCTGTGATATGTCGACGACGCGCGTACTCCAGTCGGTTGTGTGCCTGGGCCTTGCCGCATGCAGCAGCGGTCGCGCAGTTCACGGGCGGACCGGCGGCGGCACCGACGGTTCCACGGTCGGCACCGACCTCGGCACCCCCCCCGGTGGCGACGGCAGCGTGGTGGGTGACGGCTGCTCGGACTCCGCGAAGCTCGTCTACGTCGTCGACCAGGACTCCACGCTCTACAGCTTCGACGTGCCGACGCTCACGTTCAAGACCGTGGGTACGCTGGGCTGCAACGCGTCGTCGAGCGCCACGCCGTTCTCGATGAGCGTCGACCGCAGCGCCACCGCCTGGGTGCTCTACAACTCGGGTGAGATGTTCCAGGTGTCGACCAAGGACGCCTCCTGCCAGGCCACGTCGCACCAGACGGGGCAAGGCGGCCTCGAAAACTTCGGGATGGGGTTCGCATCCGACGCGTCCGGCTCCACCAGCGAGACACTCTACGTCGCCGGCGGCGGCGCGAGCGCGGCGGGCTCGGGTTCGACGTCGACGTTCGCGAAGATGACGGTCCCCGGGCTCTCGGCCTCCTCCGTTGGTACCGTCCAGGGCTGGCCCGAGCTCACCGGCACCGGCAAGGGAGAGCTGTGGGGCTTCTTCCCGAGCGCCACCGTCACGCCTCGCGTCGCGCAGCTCGACAAGTCGACGGGCGCGGACGGCACCGTGTACCCGCTGTCGTCGCTGAGCGGGACGCCGATCGCTTGGGCTTTCGCGTTCTGGGGAGGCGACTTCTACGTTTTCCTTCAGAAGGACAGCGACTTCTCGACGACCGTCTACAAGGTGAACGGCACCACGGGGGTGCTCACCACCGCGCAGTCCGATACCGGCAAGATCATCGTCGGCGCCGGCGTCTCGACCTGCGCGCCCGTGGGTCCAATCCTCTAGCGTTGGCTCTCCACAGGGCCACGCTGTCGATCGCCCCGCGCGGCCCGGGGCTGCATGGCATCACGGCGGACGTGCAGCGCGTCGTCGACGAGTCGGGCATCGCGACCGGTCTGTGCTCGGTCTTTGTCCGGCACACGAGTGCGTCGCTGCTCGTCACCGAGAACGCCGACCCCGATGTCCTTGCCGACCTCGAGGCCTGGCTCGCGCGAGTTGCGCCGGAGAGCTCCGTCTACGCGCACGACGCAGAGGGTCCCGACGACATGCCTGCGCACCTGCGCGCTGCGGTGACGCCCGTCTCGGAGACGATCCCGGTGGAGCAGGGGCGCCTCTTTCTCGGCACCTGGCAAGGCATCTACCTGTTCGAGCACCGCCGCGCGTCACACACGCGGCAGGTGGTCGTCACCGTCCTGGGGTAGCGATGCGCTGCAGGCCGCACTCGCGGGCGAGCCGCAGCTCGATCTCGTCGGCAAGCGCATCCTGGCCGGGGGCGACCCACAGCGCGAGCTCGCCGCGCGCTGCAGCCGGTGAGGTCACCGTGCACAGCCCATCGTAGGCCTCGTAGATCGACTTCACGTACGTGATCTCCGCGACCGGGACCCGGACCCAGCGTGTCTCGCTCATCGCGTCCATTTAGACGGGACGCAAGAAACCGGCAACGGGCGACCGGACCTGCCGCTGCCTGCGGCCGGTTGCCGGTGTGCCGCATCCTGTTTTTTTGCCACGCGCGACCCGGGGGCTTAGCGTGCAAGCTGCATGTTCAGATCCCTTCTCGCGTGCTTCGTCCCAACTCTCCTGCTGGCAGGGGCCGGGTGCGCGCATGCACCGCCCGACTCGTCGCTGGCGCAGCTGCAGCTCCGGCTCACGGACGCGCAGCGCAAGGATGCGGAGTCGCGGAAGCGAATCGACGACCTCGAGAACCGCGTCTTTCTGCTGACCGACCAGCTCGAGACGCAGAAGGTCGCCGCACAGAGCACGCACGCGCCCCGGCTCCCGGTCGTGATGCTGCGCCCCACGACGGTCGAGCGGGCGACGTCGGCAGCGGCCGACGAAGATCCCGCGCGCGCCGACGAGCCCGAGTTCACCGGCGCCGCGCAGTCGGTCGATTCCCATCACGTGCGCACGGTGCTCACGGGCTCGGGCGAGGCCGGCAGCATCGCGAGCGCGCCTTCCATGACGACGACGTCGGTGTCGGAGGGCAAGCGGAGGGGCAACAAGGCGGCCGTGCCCGTCAGCTACTCGTCCCCCGAGGGCGACAGCCTCGGGGTCGCGCCGGTGCCGCCGATCACGGCGAGCGGGCCTCCGCAGAAGCACGCGCCGATGCAGGAGCGCGCGCCGCTCGACGAGGAGCCTCTCTCCGCGTACCGCGCTGCGTATGCCGACGTCACGGCGGGCAAGTACGACGCTGCACAGGTCGAGCTTCGCGCGTTCGTGAAGCGGTTCCCCCGGCACGACTATGCCGACAACGCGCAGTACTGGCTCGGCGAGTGCTTCTACGCACGACAGCGCTACCCCGAGGCTGCAGCCGAGTTCCGCACCGCCGTCGCCAGGTATCCGACGGGCAACAAGGCGCCCGATGCGCTGCTCAAGCTCGCCTACAGCCTCATCGCAAGTGGCCAGTCGGCCGAAGGCCGTCGGCTGCTGTCGGAGGTCCCCACCACGTACCCGCGCTCGGAAGCGTCGCGCCTCGCCGCGCTGCGCCTCTCCGAGCTGACGCCTGCGAACGTAAAGACGGAGGAGCTGCGTTGAATCGATTTGTGCTCGCCACGCTGTTGCTGGGTTCCCCGGCTGCACTCGCCCAGAGTACGTCCGACCTGATGCCGGCGCTGCCTGCCGCACCTGCGGGCTCGTCGGGCGTCTACTACCCGGGCATGCCGGTCCCTCGCGCAGCCGCCGTCGCGCCGGGCAACGCGGGCACGGGCACGGTGAGCCGCGGCGGTGTCGCGCCCGCCGGAGGCGTCGAGCGCAACGCTCCCGATACCGGGCGACGGGGCTACGACATCTACGACGCCCCGACCACGTCGTCCTACCGCAGCGACCCGGAGCCGCGCGTCGAGAGCGACCAGATGCCGGAGACGCACGTCGTCCGTCGCGGCGATACGCTCTGGGACATCGCCGGCTACTACTTCCGCAACCCGTGGACGTGGCCCAAGCTGTGGGCGCTCAACCCCTCCATCACGAACCCGCACTGGATCTATCCCGGAGATGTCATCCGCCTCCACAAGGAAGGCCCGCAACAGGCCACCGCGCAGGCCGCCGCGCCGACGCCGGGGCGCATCCCCGTGCCGGTGCGGACCGAAGGCGTGTTCCTGCGGCAGACCGGCTTCATCGAGCCCGAGGAGCTGAAGCGCGCATCCACGATCATCGGCTCGAAGGAAGAGAAGATCCTCCTCAGCACGCTCGACGAGGCATATGCCGAGCTCAACAAGGAGCATCCGCTC
This sequence comes from Myxococcales bacterium, assembly GCA_043729375.1. Classification (GTDB taxonomy): domain Bacteria; phylum Myxococcota_A; class Polyangia; order Palsa-1104; family Palsa-1104; genus JBDTCO01. Next base: position 1,963 of record JAYTLP010000196.1, on the reverse strand, counting down.
CGCGTCGGCGAGCGCTACTCCATCTACAAGGTACTGAAGGACGTGAAGCACCCCGTCACGCACAGGAAGGTCGGTGCGCTCGTGCAGATCTTCTCCGAGGCCGAAGTCAAGACGGTCACCGACGGCAAGATGGCGCGCGTCAAGATCGTCGACGCCACGGATCCCATAGAGCGCGGCTACAAGATCGGCCCGCTGCGGCGTCAGTTCAAGATCGTCGAGCCCGTGCACAACACGACGGAGAAGGAGGGCGTCGTGCTCACGAACCTGCGCCCGCTCAACCTCGTCGCGGCGGACCAGCTCACGTTCGTGGACATGGGCAAGGCCGAGGGCATCACGCTCGGCAACCGGCTCTTCATCACGCGGCGCGGCGATGGCTACCAGGGCCTGCTCGGCACCAAGCCCATCGACGATCCGAAGTATCCGCGGGAGATCGTCGGTGAGATCCTCGTCATCGACACGCGCGACCACATCTCGACCGGCCTGGTCACGCGCTCGTCGGTGGACTCGCGCATCGGCGACCGCGTCGAGGCGCGCAAAGGGTACTAGAGGTCTCTCACGATCCGCCGGCGCAGCCCTCGTGTGAGGCCATGCGGAAGCCGGAAGATGCAGCCGGCTCCTCGTCGAGGACTCCGTGAATCGCTTCCTGGCGCCTCCTCGAGATGAAGCAGGTGCCGTCACGCGGGCGAGCGAGTCGAGTCGAGTCGAGTCGAGCTGACGTCGTCCTGCCAGGGGCAGCACGTTCCGCGTGCTCGACGCTCGACGCTCGCAGCCCGGCGTCATGCGCCGGAAGTGCGATCGATGACGAGAGATCTGTCCTAGAAGCGGCCGACGACGCCGGCGCCGCCCCAGGATACGGTGCGCTGCTGGGGGGCGACGTGGCGATGCCGCATGCCGCCGCAGATCGCCATGATGACGCCGGCGGTCTGTGCGACCGTGTCGAACACCAGGATGCCGCCGACGAGCGTGCGGCCGAAGCTCGGGCCGTAGGTGCGGTCGAGGTGCACGAGCTCGACGATGGGGCCTGCGAGCGGGATGGCCAGGTAACCCCGGTCGGTCGCCGCGGCGGCGAGTGACGAGAGCGCCCAGAAGCCGGTGAAGACGCCGAGGCCGGCACCGAGCAAGGGGCTGGTGCGGGGCCGCGTACGGCGCGGCTCGAATGCCGGCGGAGCGGGACGATAAACCGGCTGGGGGTAGATGGGCTGCGGGTACGAGGGCTGTGGCTCCGTGCATTCGCGGCAGGCCTCCGCGTACGGGTCGACTCGCCCCGGGCTGGCATGAGGCTCCATCGGCGCGTCCGACGGGCTCGGCGCGTCGGGGCCGGACCGCCCCGGTTGCCCGTACGGGTCGAGCAAGACCTCCTGCGCTGCGACCGGAGCGGCGGCGGCGAGCCCGACGACCAGCGCCACGATCTTTGCCGGACCGCGCAACCTTTGGCGCGAGCACGCGATATTGATCACGCTTGCAGCCTAGCACGGGCCTCGCTTGCTCCGAGCCTTGCGAGTGTTTCGTTTCGGTTACTTGACCCGCTGCGCCTTGACGACCCTCTATGCCACGACTAGACAGAAGCCCCCCTTCGATGACGCAACCGCAGCAGAGCCAGCGCGATCTCTTCGCGACTCGAACGGCCGAAAGCACGTCCGCTGCGTCCGCTTTCGACGGGATCCTCGCGCGCCCGGACCTGCCGCGTGGCCTCCAGCGCCTCGAGGTGCGGGGCAGCGCCAGCCTCGTCGCCCGTCTCGGCGTGGGACTCGGCGTGGCCGTCGTGGGCGCCCGGGCGGCCTCGCGGTCGGGGCTCGACTGGGCGCGCGCGCTCGGCCGGGCGCTCTCCTTCGAGGGTGAGGTCGTGGTCTCGGGAGGCGCGCTCGGCATCGATGGCGCGGCGCACGAAGGCGCCCTCGCAGCGCACGCGCCCACGGTCGTGGTGCTGGGCACCGGGGTCGACGTCGTCTATCCGCTGCGGCAC
>JAYTLP010000195.1:0-3015 GCA_043729375.1 Myxococcales bacterium | reverse complement strand
CATCGGCAGCGTGGCCCGGAGCAACGAGGCGATCCACGAAGCGGTGGTCCGGCAGCTCCAGGTCCGTCTCGGCTACTGCGCGACGAGCAACCTCGTGGCCGAGCACGAGATGAAGCTGGAGATCGACAGCGAGTACCCGGCGTTCCTGGTCGCGGCGGAGAAGGCGCTGGGCAAGCCGTGGGACGAGGTGAAGCGTACGCGCCTGGCGGCGCAGCACTTCTCCGCCGCGATGCACGCCTACGACCCCAAGATGTACAGCCATGCGTTGGCCTGGCACGAGAGCGCCGCGCTGCTGCGTGACGAGGCCGGTCGCTCGGTCGCTGAGGCGGTGGATGCGATCGATCACATGCTCCAGGCGCGCGCCACCGCGGAGACGCTGTTCATCGTGGTCGACGAGGTGAGCCAGTACGTTCACCAGGATCGCGAGCTGATGCTCAAGCTCCAGTCGTTCGTGTCGGAGCTGGGGCAGAGTCTCAAGGGGCAGGCGTGGCTCCTGGTGACCGGTCAGCAGAAGCTCGAAGACGCGAGCGAGTACGACGTGCTCAGCAAGCTCAAGGACCGCTTTCCGGCGGCGCTGCGGGTGCATCTCTCGACCGCGAACATCCGCGACGTCGTTCACCAGCGCCTGTTGAAGAAGGACCCCGGCAAGCTCGCCGAGCTCCAGACGCTCTTTCACGAGCACCGCTCGCTGCTCAAGAATTTCGCCTACGAGTGCCGAGACATCGAGGAGCAGGACTTCCTCGAGGTCTATCCGATGGTGCCGGAGCAGATCGAGCTGCTGCTCAAGATCACGACCAACCTGCGCACCGTCTCGCGCCGCGTGCAGGGCGACACGCACGCAGTGCGTGGGCTCTTGCAGCTGCTCGGCGAGCTGTTTCGCGCGCAGAAGCTGGCGGACAAGCCGCTCGGCGATCTCGTCACGCTCGACGCGATCTACGACGTCTTGCACACCGCCCTCGAGCCGGACATCCAGGAGGCCATGCGTCAGCTCCTGGACGCGTGCGCCAAGGAAGATCTGCGGCTCGCGTCGCGCGCGGCGCGGGCCGTCGCGCTCTTGCAGCTCATTCAGGACAAGACGCCGACTATGCGCGAGCTGGTCGCCTCCTGCCTGTACGAGCGGCTCGGGCAGGGCAACCAGGTCGACGCCGTGGGCGAGGCCCTCGAGCTGCTACGCGGCAAGAACCTCGTCGAGTACACCGAGAAGCAGGGCTACAAGGTCCAGAGCTCCGCGGGCCAGGAGTGGCAACGCGAGCGTGACGCCCTGCCGGCGCTGCCCGAGGACTGGAGCAAGCTCATTCTCGCGGTGCTCGACTTCCTCCTCGTCGAGGCGCACGCGCCCAAGCTCGGAGCGCGCCCGCTCCCCTGGGCGGGCCTCTACTCGGACGGCCGAAAGCTCGTCGAGGCGACGATCGGCAAGGGCACGCGCGATCCTGCGAGCGTTCAGGTGGAGATGCGCTGGCCGACGCCGGACGAGCGAAAGGCCAGTCCCTGGGTGGGCCTCAGCGCGGGAAGGCCGGAGCGCTTGCTCGTGGTCGCGGGCGAACCGCAAGGGTCAGAGGAGCTGGCCAGGCAGCTCCTTCGCTCCCAGAAGATTGCCTTGAAATATTCGCAAATGAAGGACTCGCTGCGCAGCGAGCAGCACCTCTTGCTCTTGCAGGAGCAGACCAACGGCGAGGCGCTGCAGCGCGCGCTCAAGGATGCCGTGGCGGCCTCGTTTCTCGACGGCGTTCTCTACTTTCGCGGCGGGCCGTTCGCGCTCCGCGATCACGGCGTCACGTTCAGCGCTGCGCTCTCTTCGCTCGCGGCGGCGCACGTCCGGAAGATCTACGACCAGGCGATCGACTTCGGCGGCGTGACCGACAAGGAGTTCGAGCTGCTCCTGAAGCCGGTGGTGTCGGGCATCCAGCAGAAGTTCCTGGACGACGGCCTCGGGATCCTCTCGCTCGAGAACCAGAAGTTCGTGGCCACCTGCAGCGGAGCCGCGCCCAAGGCGATCTTCGCGCACATCGGGAGGCAGTCGGGCTTGCTCGGCAGCATGCTGCTCACGGAGTTCGGCGCGCCGCCCTACGGGTACCCGGCGGACGTGGTGAAGGTTTGCGTCCTCGGCCTCTTGCGAGCCACCCGCGTGCGGATCGCTCCCGACGGGTTGCCCGACATCACGACCATCACCGCGCCCAACGTCGTCAATCTCTTCCTCGACGACCGGCCGTTCAAGAACGCGCGGCTCTACGTCAACGAGACGGCGCCGCTCGATCCCCGCACCCGCACCGCCATCGCGCGCATGCTCGAGGAGAAGCTCGGCATCGCCGTGGAGCGCGAAGACGGCGCGCTCTTCGACGCCATCTGGAGCCACGTGCCGGGGCGCCGGCAGAAGCTGCGCAAGGTGGAAGCGGCGTTCGCGCGCCTGAGCATTCCCGTGCCCATGCCCGAGGCCTTGACCCGTCTCGGCGCGGCGCTCGAAGACGCGGTGCGCGCGCCGCAAATCGGTCAGACCCTCACGACCGTCAAGGACCATCTGGATACGCTGCGCGACGGGCTCTCGCTCCTCGCCGTGTGCGAGAGCGAGCTGACGGACGACGCGATCCGCCGCGTGAATGCGATCGCCGCAGCGCGGACCAAGCTCGAGCAGCTCGAGGCCTACGGTGAAGCGGCGGAGAACGCGAAGGACGCCGAGACGCTGCGGGCCCAGCTCGCGCGCCCCCAGCCGTGGGTGGAGATGGGCAAGGCCGAGGCGGCCGCAAAGCGTCTCCACGAGCGGTACGCGGCCTCGCGCACCTCGCTCCTCGGCGCGCAGCATCAGGACGCCGACGGCGCGCGCGCGCGCGTAAAGGCGCGCGAGAACTTTTCGACCCTCGATCTCGACCAGCGCAACTACGTGCTCTCGGCATTCGACCGCGCCGAGTGGGAGACGAGCGCGGACGACGTCTCGCCCTCGCTCGTGGAGCTACGCGACCGCTTCCCGGTGCGCCTCGAGAAGGAGCGCGCCGAGTCCAACCAGCGCATGGATCGCGAGCT
>JAYTLP010000194.1:0-25874 GCA_043729375.1 Myxococcales bacterium | reverse complement strand
CGCAACCTAAGTGCTTTCTATTCGGCGAGCGTCGTGTCTGAGGGCATCGCAGTCGGGATGTTGGCGTACGTAATCTTCCGCGAGGCGAAGCGGTCGCGTCCGAGCGTCGCTTCGTTCTCGCGCCCGCTCTACGTCGAGCTGCTCGGCTTCGGAGTTCCCATGATGATCGGATACGAGCTCTCGGGGATCGTGCTGGCTGTCGGCGACCGCTACGTAATCGAGCGGATCCTCGGTGCGGCGCCGCTCGGATTGTACGGGGCGGCGTACAACCTGTGCCAGTACGTCCAGGCCCTCGTCATCGCGTCCATCGGACAAGCGATCATGCCCATCTACATGCAGATGTGGGATCAGAAAGGCGCGGCGGAGACGTCGGCGTTCATCAGCCGCTCGCTTCGCACGTACGTTCTCTTTGGAACGCCGGTGATCGCTGGGGTGGCGGCGGTAGGGCCTGAGCTGCTGCCCGCGCTCGCTTCAGAGAAGTACGCGAGCGCGGCGGCCATCCTACCGTGGGTGATCGCGGGAATGGTCGTCGACGGCACGAGCTCGATGCTCGGCGCGGGGCTCTTCATCCATCGCAAGACGCGCACCATCATGGCTCTCGTCCTCAGCTGCGCCGTATTGAACATCGTGCTCAACCTGCTGCTCGTGCCGCGCATCGGCATCACGGGCTCAGCCGTCGCGACGCTCGTATCCTACGTCGGCGTGGCGCTGGCTTTGGCCCTCGCCGGACGCAATCTGCTCCCCGTAGCCGTTCCATGGCGTACCGTTGCACGCGCGGCTCTGGCCTCGGCGATCATGTATGTGGTGCTTACCCGCGTCTACTCCGGTCACCGCCTCGCGACCGTCGGTGTTCGCCTGGCGATTGGCGCGCCCCTCTACGTGTTGCTCATGATGCTCATCGACAGAGACGCGCGCGGCCTCGTGAACGGGGCGCTGGAGCGCGTCCGCCGCGCGAGGCGATAGTGAATGTGTTCAGGGCGATTGAAACGCGCCGATGTCGAACGGGCCGCTCGCCGGCCGTGTGGCGCCGCTGAAGTCGTGCGCCACGTCGGCGAAAAGGTTTAGACCGGCGCCGATCGCGGCGCTGCCAGCGTTCAGCTTGAAGTCTCCCGAGGCCGGGGCAACGAGACGCGGGTCCTTGGTCAACGAGTGCGTGTCCGCACCCGCCGGATGCGTGTCGCCCCACGACACCGCCCCGCCGCCGTTCCAGACGAGGTTGTAGTCCATCTGCAATCCCTGCCCCGCGGTTGCATTGATCTGAATGACGTCGCCTTGGTCGCCCTTCGAGTTGGCAACAAGGTTGTCTTGGATGCGCACGTTCACCGAATCATGCGTAACGCCATTCGTGGCCGCCGAGGTCAGCTTGAACACCACATTGCTCTGACCGCTGTCGACGATCGTGTTGCTCAGCACGGCGCAGTCCTTGCAGCCCTGGACGTCAAAGCCGCGCCCCACGCGCACCATGACGTTGTTGATCGCGCGGGCGCGTACGGCAGCGTAATGCTCGGGATCGATGTCGCAGGTGGTGTCGCAGCCGTCGCCCATGGCGATCGTGCCGGCCTGGCTCGTCACATCCTGGAAGAGATTGCCGTCGAAGAGCACGTCCTGCGAGCCGCCCTTGAGTTGGATCGCGCCGTTGTCACCGGTGCTCCAGTCATGACCGAAGTTGTGGCGAAACACCAAGCCGGGTGCGCTGGTCAGACTGATCGGGAGGTGGCCAAAATTCCCGTAGAACTCGTTGTACTCGATGGTGACGCCCCGGCACGTCTGGTTGATCTTCAGGTGGTCGTACCCGCCTGTCAGTTTGCAGTTTCGCAGCACTGATCCGACGCCCTTGCCCATGGTCAGCCCGTCAAAGTGCACCACCTGCTCGGACGTATCGGTCGGGCTGTTGCGGAAGTCGAAGCCGTCGACGATCACGTAGTCCTGGTGAATCAGCACCGTGGGTCCGCTGCGGTTGCTGCCAGCGTCGATGATCGCGGCCCCGCGTCCGTCGACCGACCAGAGCACGATCGGCGCGGTCGCCGAGCCGTCGCCCTTGAAGCCGATAGTCGAAGACTCGGAGTAGGTGCCCGCGTGCACGAGCACGCAATCGCCCGGCTGCGCCGTCGGAGTGGCCTTCGCGATGGTCTTGAGCGGCGCGGCGGCGCTTCCAGCGTTGCCGTCGTCTCCGTTCGTGGCGACGTGGATGCTGCGCGCGCACGTGTAGCTCACCCCCGAGTCGCCGCCGACGGGGAAGGGCGCGGGCATGGGACCCCCTTCGCCACCGCCACCGCCGCCGCCGCCGCCGTCAATGCCGGTGGCCGTGCTGTCGCCCCCGCCGTTAGAAGTGTCGGTGCCCTTGGAGCACGCGACGAGCGCGAGCAGCGAGAGGGCCACGCCTCTGCCACGCGCACCGAGCCAGGGCGCAGAAGTTCTATCTACGTGATTTGCCATGACTTGCCCCCAAGCTGGCGCGGAGGCGCCTCGGAAAAAACCTGTTCGTGGTCGGCTAGAGGTCACATCGTTGGCGGAACGCCCCGGTCGACCAGACCAGGATCGTAGCAGAGGAAGTGCTTAACCGGCGGGAGAGTGTGCGCCGCCACTGCCCGCCCGCCGCCTCGCCGCTGTCGGAGGTCGAGAGCGCCGAGTTGAGAAAGTCGGCTCTGAGGAGCGGTCGGCTACCTGACTCTCCTCCCCCGGGGCGGCGGCGGCGGCGAGGCCGCGCTCCGCACTCTGGATCCGCAGGTTGATGTAGCGCTCGAGGAGGCCGCACAGCGCCCAATACGGCGCCATGACGGAGCCCTCGAGCGTCGGGCTTCCATAGATGCCTCCAAGCGCCATGCACACCGTGCAGACGGTGAACCCGATGGTCAGCGCCTTGGCTTCCGAGTCGTCACCCGACACGCTGCGCCGCAAGAATCTCGCAAGGCCGAAGAGGAGCGAGCCCATGAGAAAGACAAGCGTGAGGAGCCCCTGCGGGCCGGCCTCGGCGAGTGTGAGCACGTAAAAGTTGTGGGCGTCGTAGCCCTCGTGGCTGCAGTACTTGCCGATCTCGCCCTTGAAGCGGTTCAACCCGACGCCAATGGGATTCTCCGCGAGCATGCCCATCGCCCCGCCCCAGATCTCCCAACGGCTCGACGTGCTCTCGTCGACTTCGGCCCCGCTGTTCCCGCTCTTGTCCGTCTGGCTGGTCTCGTCGACGCGCTGGCTGACGCTATCCGGGAGGTAGCCAGCGAGGGAGATCAGCATCACACCGATGATCGCCGCGGCAATCATGCTCTTGCGGATCAGGAGCACGACGAGCGCCAGCAGGATGAGGAAGTAGGCCTGCCGCGAGTACGTGAAGAGCGCGCCCGCGGCGAGCACGAGCCCTCCGCCGACCGCGCTCAGGCGCCACAGCTTCTGCCCTTTCAAGAAGAGCGCGAGCGCGACGAACATGGGCATGAACATTCCGTAGAAAACGCCGGCGCGATTTGCGTTCCGCCAGTCGTCGCCGAACGGGCCCGAAGCGCGGCGCATCGGGTTGTATGTGCCGAAACCGTAATCGATGCCCTCGTGAACGGCTTCGAGCCCCGCCAGCGCGGCGATCGCCATTATCGCAATGATTAGGTTGCGGGTCGTCTTCTCGTCTTGACCGCATTTTAGGTAAATAAAGTAGAAGAGCGGAAAGAAGAGCGCGTTCTTCCAGTACGTCACATCCTCGACAAAATCTCGCGGCGCGCGTAGCTGCGCCCAGAGGAATGCGAGAGTCAACGCCGCGAAGAAGCAGAGCAACGGCCTCAGCAGCATCGGACGGACGCCTGCGATCGCGTCGGGCTTGCGCCGCATCCCGATGAGAATCAGCACCATCAGGATATTCACGGGCGCGACGCCTGGGATCCCCGTTTCCCACTTGAAGTGCAGCTGATTGACGACGAAGAAGAGGTTGAAGAAGAGCAGCCCCTTGAACAGCATCAGACCATTGCCTGCGCTGACCGCGCATCGAGGTACTTTCTGCACCACAGCTCGAGGGAGATGGTGAGCCAGAGCAACTCTCCGTAGTCTGCTGCGCCGGCAAGGTGGTCCGAGAGGTATCGCTCGGCGGCACGTGGCTCCATCAGGCCGCGCTCGCGGAAGGCCCGGCTGCCGATCAAATCCGCGGCGAGCTCGCGCAGCGGCCCACGGAACCACTGCCCGAGCGGTATCGCGAAACCCTGCTTCGGCTTGCGCAGTACATCGGCCGGCAGCCAGCGGTTGGCCGCGCGGCGCAGAAGGTGCTTGCCACGGCCGTCCTTCACGCGCATCGCGCGAGGGAGCCTTACCGCGAACTCGACCAGGCGGTGCTCGAGAAACGGTGCTCGTGCTTCGAGCGAATTGGCCATTCCCATCCTATCGACCTTCACCAGGATGTCGTCCGGCAGGTAGCTCGCGAAGTCGATCGCGACGCAACGATCAAGGGCTTCGAGGCCGCTCGCGTCGCGCGCAGCTGCTGCAAGCCCCGCATAGTGCACACCGCCACGCACCGCGTCGCCGAGGAGCGTGTCCGCGACGTCGGCACGCGTCAGCGCAACTCCGGACAGGTAGCTCTCGGGGAATGGCTGGCGGAGACGCTCCGCGATCCGGCGAAGGCGGTAGCCGCGACTACCGGGAACGACGCGCCCGAGCATTCCGGCCGCGGCGGCCGCTGGGCCCCTGAGGCGTCCGACGCGCTCCAGATCGAGGAAGCGCAGGTAGCGGTCGTAACCTGCAAAGGCCTCGTCAGCTCCGTCGCCGGTCAAAACCATCTTCACATGCTCGCGCGCGAGCTTCGAAACGAGATACGTCGGCACCGCCGACGAGTCCGCGAACGGCTCATCGAGGTACCAGACCAGCGTCTGGAGCAGGTCGACCGCGTCGGGTTCTACGACCAGCTCATGGTGTTCCGTCCCGAGGTGCTTCGCGACGCGGCGCGCGTCGGAGAGCTCGTTGTACGCGGCCTCGCGGAAACCGATCGAGAACGTGCGCACTGGATGCGTCAGCTCGCGCGACATCAACGCGACGACGACGCTCGAATCCAGCCCGCCGCTCAGGAATGCGCCGAACGGGACGTCTGCGACGAGACGACTCTTCACGGCGTGTTGAAGCAAGCGAGAGAGCTCCTCTTCAGCTTCCGCCTCGCCAAGGCGATACTTCGGCTCGAGGTCGAGCGTGTAGTAGCTGTGCTCCGACGCTCGCCCGTCCACGTAACGCAGGTAGTGGCCCGGCCGCAGCTTGCGCACGCCCCCGAAGATGCTCAAAGGCGTTGGCACGTAGCCGAAGCAGAGATACCCGCGCACCGCTTCGACATCGAGCTCCGTGCGGAGCCCGGGGACGGCAAGCAACGACTTCAGCTCGGAGGCGAACACCAATCGCCGGCCGTCGTCGGCGAAGAACAGTGGCTTCTCGCCGAATCGATCGCGAGCGAGAAGTAGCGTACGCGAGCGCGTGTCCCACAGCGCGATGCCGAACATTCCGTCGAGGTGGCTGAAGCATCCCTCGCCCCATTCCTCGTAGCCGTGGACGATCACCTCGGTGTCGCTGTCTGTGTAGAACTTGTGGCCGCAACGCTCGAGCTCGGCGCGCAGCTCGCGAAAATTGTAGATCTCGCCATTGAACACGGCCCGTATGGTTCGATCCTCGTTGTGCACGGGCTGATGCCCGCCAGCCAGATCGATAATCGCGAGACGACGCATACCGATCATCGCCTGCGCGTCGCGGAACAGTCCCTCGTCGTCGGGGCCGCGGTGGGTAATGGCGGCATTCATCGCGCGCCCGACCTCCTCGGGAGCGAGCGGCGCACCGGGTGCGGCGACGATGCCGGTGATGCCGCACATCTCAGGCGCTCCGTTTCCTATAGAGAGTCAGGAGTCGGTTCACGACGAGCTCGAGCGCTGCCTTCGCCTCGACGTCCGCGCGCGCCTGACGACCGAGCTCCGCAAGCTGCTCGCCCGACAGTGCCTCTGCAGAGCGCAGGTGCGCGGCGAGCGCCGCGACATCGGAGACCGGGAACAGCCAGCCGTTCCGGCCCGTGATCACGAAGTCTTCGCTGCCGCTGACCTGACTCGCCACGGTGGGCAGGCCGCACGCCATGAACTCGAGCAACGCGTTGGACAGTCCCTCGATGCGCGAGGGGAGAACGCCGATGTGCGCCTGGGCGAGCATGTCCTCCACGTGCTCGCGGTGCCCGAGGAACTCGACTTGGCCGCCGATCCCGAGTCGCTGAGCGCGTTCGCGCAGCGTCGCGTCGAGCGGCCCGCCGCCGACGAGCATCAGTCGCACGTCGCGCCGCCCGCTGAACGCCTGAACCCACGCGTCGATCAACGTCGTGAGCCCTTTCTCCTCGACCAGCCTCCCCACGAAGAGCGCGGTGAAGGGGACGCCCGCTGCACGCGGGGTGGTGCGCATCTGGAAGCGCGAGATGTCGACGGCGTTGGGAAGGAGGACAATCCGCTCCGCGGAGAAACCTCGCTTCTTGAGCTCGTTCTCGACGCGTGAGCTGATTGCTTGGATGGTGCTCGCGCGCTTCAGCAAGGAACAACCAAGCCGCGCGAAGAGTCCGGCGTCGGGCGCGAGCAGCCCCTTCTCGAGCTCCCACCAGCCTGAGATCTTGACCACGACCGGTGTGCCGACGAGATCGCCCATGAGGCAGGTGATGGCGCCCAAGTTGTGCCCGATGTGGACGTGCCAGGCGTCGTAGCGGCGCCGATGCCGCCACAAGAACGCGGCGAGCCGCAAGTTCATGACGGCGCCGCCGAGCACGGGGCGTCGCGGGAAGCGGAGCCTTCCGACGGGGATGCCGTCGATACGCTCGGCACAGCGTCGCGAGCCGTCCAGCGCGAGCGGAGTCAGGACGGTCACGCGCTGACCGAGAGCGTTGAGATGGCGCGCCAAGGTCTTGACCTGGGACTCGGCACCTCCGCGGTCCTTGGCCGTGAACTCGCTCTCGAGCACCATCAAGATGCGAAGCGGGCGCTGGGGACCCGGCGCCGGAGTCAGCTCATCGCCCATCTACGTACTTCCGGAGCCAGAGCTCCAGTACGAAGAGACGCCAGATGCTGTCCGCGTGGTCCCAGCCGCCTCGAACATGCTCGTCGAAGAGCGCCTCGACGCACGCGGTTCGCCACCAGCCACGTGCGGCGGCGCGCCCGTCGAAGAGCGCGTCGCGCACGACCTGCTGGAAGCCCTGGTCGCTGCGCAGCCACACGGCGATCGGCAGCCCAAACCCCTGCTTCTTCTTGCGCAACGTCTCGGCAGGAAGAATCCCCTTCATCGCGAGCCTGAAAAGATAGCGTTTCGTGAGACCGCGGACCTTCTGGCGTTCGGCGAGCCGGCTCGTGTACGCCAGCAGCCTGGGATCGAGCAGCGGGAAGCGCGCAGTCACGCCGGCCGAGCGCGTCGCACCGTGGACCTTGGGGATGTCGTTCTGCGCAATCGCCATGAGCAGGTCGAGCCGCATGATCCGATGTAGCGGCCCGCCCGTCGTGCTCAGGCCGTAGACGCGGCGCATGAAGTCGAGCGAGGCGTCCCGCTCGACGTGCTCCCGGAACGCGGGCGTCAGGAGTTCCTGGTAGTGATCCGATGCGAACGAGTCGTCGGTATAGAAACGATCCGGGTTTGGAAGCGAGGCGCGCTCGAAGAAGTTCTCGACGCGGTTGAAGAGGTGCACGGAGCTTCCGCCGAGCGCGCTCCCCACGCTGCGCCCCACCGCCTTCACGCGAGCCGGCATCGAGAACCAGGTCTCCATGACCTTGTCCTTGCCGTAGCGCTGGTTGCCTCCGAAGATCTCGTCGCCGCCGTCGCCGGCGAGAAGGACGCTGACGCTCCGGTCGTGCGCGAGGTCGGCGCATGCGAGCGAGGGGATCGCTGACGCGTTGCCGAATGGCTGGTCGAAGCTCTCGACGACGCGCGTGACCAGCGCCTGCGCCTTTTCGCGAGAGACCTTGGCAAAGGTCGGTTCCGCGCCGCACGCCTCGGCGGCGAGGCGCGCGTAATCAAGCTCATCGTAGCCCGCCTCGGCGAACCCGATGGAGAAGCTCCTCACCCGTTGCGGGCCGCCCTGGCGCGCCAGGATGGACACGATGCTCGAGCTGTCCGTGCCGCCGGACAGGAAGCACCCCCAACCCCCCGCGGTCTGGGGGCGGTACTCTTGCACGGCGGTGACGATGCGCTCGCGCAGCCCCGCGGCGAGCTCGTCATCGGAACCGCGGAGATCCTCCGGGTAGTCAGGAACGAAGTACCGGTCCTCCACCGCAGTCTGGCCGTCGACGCGGCGGAGCCGCACGCTTGGCTCCAGCTTGCGGATGTCCCTGAAGATGGTCCGCGGCGCCGGGATGCAGGCGAAATTTAAGTAGTGGTACACCGACTCCAGGTCGACAACGCGCTCGCTCCAAGGCGAGCGCGCGAGGAGCCGCAGGTCGGTGGCAACCGCGAAGACGTCGCCGTGCGCCAGGGTGTAGAGCGGCAACGTCGAGAACTGATCGGTGACCGCGGCGAGGCAACGCGAGCCTTGGTGCCAGACCACCTGTGCGAAGCGGCCGCGCCACTTGCCGTGAGGCGGCGTCCCATCGGCGAGAGCACGCACGCCCTCGTCGAGTCGGCCCTCGATCAGGTCGGCGATCGCGAGCCATCGCGAGCCATCGTCGGTGCGTCCTGTCTGAACAGCGCCGCGCACTGCGGCTTGCGTCGAATCGAGCGCGGTGGTGACCGCCGTGAAGCCATCGAGCGAGCGCACCCATCCGGCGGCCTCTGGGCCCCAGGCGACCACGAAGTCGCCGACCACGCTCGGCAACGCTACGCCCATCGGCGGTTCGCTCGGGTCAGGCGCAGCCATCGGCAAACAAGGCTAGCAGCTTGCGGGCTTCGCGTGCGGCGTCGAACTCGCGCGTGACCTTGTCACGAGCAGCCAATGCCATGCGGTCGCCGAAGACCGGGTCGTCGAGCAGGCGGGCCAACGCCCGCGCGAGCGCATGCGGATCGCGCTCCGGTACGACGAGCCCCTCGTGGCCGTCCTCGACGAGCTCCGGGATGCCCGAGACGCGGGTGCTCACTACGGGCGTGCCCGCGGCCATGGCCTCCATGAGTGATACGGGGATCCCGTCGCGGTCGCCGGTTGGAGTGACCACGCTCGGCAGCGCGAAGATCGACGCGCGGTAAAGCGCCGCGCGCACCTCCACTTGTGGCAGCGCGCCGACCAACTCGACAGCACTCTCGAGGCCCTGGCGGGCGACCCGTGCCCGCAACTCCGGCTCGAGCGGGCCTTGACCGATGATTCGAAGGCGCACCGCCCGGCCTTCGCGGTGCAGCTCGCCGATCGCATCGACCAGGACATCGAAGCCCTTGATCGGATCGAGCCGGCCCACGGCAACGATCAGGCCTGGCTCGCGGCCGTCCGCACGGAACGGAATCGTCGACAGATCGACGCCGCAGTGCACCACGCGTAGGAGCTCGCGTGCTCGGGGCGTCGCGTGCTTGGCAAGGTAGTCTACGTTGAAACGCGAGATGGTCACCGCGACCCTTGCCGACTCGATTTTCTCCTTGAGCAGATGATCGTTCACGAAGATGTCGTGTGCATGGCACGTCATCCCGAACGGCTTGTCGAGCACGCGCGCAAGTGCCCACGCGACGGTGGACGGGTACGTGGCCCAGTGCGCATGGATGATGTCGGGGTCGAACTTGCGGATCCAGTCGAGGTGCTCGAGTCCGCGCGCGAGCGCCTCGACGGACTTCGCGACCTCCCGCGGGGTCTGCGCCAGCCGAGTCGGGATCTGCGCCACTGCCCGCGACAAGGCGACGGGGTGCGCGGCGAACGCGCGGACCCGGGCGCGCACCGCCAGCATCGGCGGAAGTGGGTGCCTGACGCGCGTCATCAGGCGCGCCGCATCGGGCTGCACCATCTTCTCGTGGGGCGCCTTCAAGGACAGGATCTGGACGTCGGCGCCGGCGGCAATGAGCGCGGTGATCTCGCGAACGATAAACGTCTCCGACCAGCACGGGAAGAGCGAGACCACGTATAGGAGGCGCACTTCGGTGACCGATTGTCCGGGCTCGGCACGACGCGGTCAAGGTCCCTCGCGGCACCGTGGCAGAGAACGCCCAGCTTCTCGGGCGCGCGGCGGGCCCGGTGGTGAAGTATGCTGCCGCCATGTCCGAGCCAGCTAGCGCGCGGGCGTCGTCTTTAGCGAGCGAGCCTGCGGGATGAGTCGGTCTTCGAGAAGAGCGGCCGGGGTGCTGTTGCTCTCGGTCGCGTGCGTGTCCTGCAAGGGACGGAACGCGCCGCGCGACGCCGCGGGGCCCGCGCTCCCGTCGGAGCCGACGTACTTCGCAGGGCCAGCGCCCTCGACCCCGCCGCCGTTCCCGGAGCGATCCCGGGCCGACGCGGGACTTACGAGTTGCACGGCGCCTCGCCCGACCGGAGGGCGGTCCGACGCGGCGATCCCTGACCGTCCGAAGCCAGCCAAGGGCACTGTGCACAACGAGCCCACGTTCCACACGTGCTTCGTGCGCGCGACCGACCACGCGCAGGAGAGAATCGCAACATTTTCGCGGAACGATTACTCACGCCGTCAATCGTTCAACGCCGACTCGAGTCTGTTCTTCACGAGTGGCGCCGACGGGAGCTGGCACCTATACGACGGGCAGACGTTGGAGCGTCTCCGACCGCTCACGGAGATCGGCGGCGACGCGGAGCCGCAATGGCACCCGAGCGACCCGAACACTCTTTATTACGGTGAGCGAAACGGCGGCATGACGATCATGGCCGCCGACGTACGCAACCGTACGAAGCGCGTCGCCATCGCTCTTTCGGGCAAGCTCCCGTGGCCAAAGGCGGCGCGGGCGTGGACCAAATCAGAGGGCTCGCCTTCGCGGGACGGGCGCTACTGGGCGTTCCAGGTCGAGACCGAGGCGTTCGAGATACTCGGCTTCGCCGTGTGGGATCTGGTCGAGCAAAAGCTCGTCGGGAGCATCGCGACGCACGCGCGCCCCGATCACGTGAGCATGTCGCCGTCAGGGCGGTGGTTCGTGAGCTCTGGCGACGAGACCACCGCGTGGGCTCCGGACTTCAGCCAGCATCGGAAGCTGCGCAAAGGCGGTGAGCACTCCGATCTCGCGATCGGCGCGAACGGTCACGATTATTACGTGTCGATCGACTACCAGTCGAACGCCGGCGACGTGTTCATGACGGATATCGACACGGGCGAGCGGACGAACCTGTTTCCGACCTATGTCAACCACGCTGCAACGGCGATGCACTTCTCCGGCAAGGCGTTCGACAAGCCGGGCTGGGTCCTGGTCTCGACCTACGGCGGCTATGGCTCACAGCAGTGGTACATGGAAAAGCTATTCGCGATGGAGCTCGCGCCGAACCCGCGGATCTACCAGCTGGCGGGCCATCACAGCGCAGTTGGGGAAGAGTACTTCGCGGAGCCGCAGGCCACCGTGAATCGCGATTTCACCCGCATCCTCTTCAACTCGAACTGGGGTGTGAAGGGGAGTAAGGACGTCGACGCGTACCTGCTCCGTCTCCCCCCCGCGGCCTTCCTTTGAGCGCCGTGCGCGCTCTGCACGCTAGACGGCGCTGTCCTCTGCCCGCGCGTCGACGCGACGCAGCGCCGCCGCGCGAAGGCGTTCGTACCTGGAGTTCCCGAGGACCCGTTTCGCCGCGTTCAAGAGGGCGGTCTGCGCGCGGCGTCGGACCAAGCCTTCGCCGCGTGCCATTCGCGAAATCTCCGTCGCGTCGACTGTGCGCATCACTGCAATTCGCGCGAGTCTATATCGGTCCGTTCGATCCGAGTTCAGCCCGACGGCGCTCGTTACCAGCGAGTCGTAGCCGGACTCTCGCGCCGCGGCCGCCACGCGCCGATCCCAGCGACCGCCCGGACACGAGAACTGAGCGACCCGTCGGCCGATGATGTCCTCGAGACTCTGCTTCGACTCCGAGAGCTCCGCGCGAACCTCCGGCGTCGTCAAGTCATGGAGGTAGCGATGAGTCATCGCGTGTGAACCGATCTCGAAGCCCAGATCCGCCAGCTCTCGAAGCTGACCTTTGGACAGGTAGCCACGTCGCCCTAGATGCGCGACCGTGACGTAGAACGTCGCATCGAAGGCAGCCTCGCGAAGCACGGGGGCAGCGATGACCAGGTCGGTCTCGCAGCCGTCGTCGAACGTGATCGCGACGCGCGGTGATCCGTCGTCGCTCTTCACGAGGAAGTCGCCGACGCTGGCGCCACGGACCCCATCGGCACGGAGCCGTTCGACCTGCGCGCGGAACATCGTGGCCGGCAGCACGTAGCGGACGTAACCCGGGTCGCTGTTGCAGAGCGCTCGCTGGCCCACCTCGAGCTCGTGATACATGAGGAAAGCGACGCGATCCATCGTTCCTCCGCAGGATAACACCAAGCTCGAGATCGGACGTGCGCGTCGCAAACGCCTCCGCCTTGATGTAGTTAAGAACGCGTTTGCGATGAAGTCGGCACCCGTAGAGCCCAAGTGGCGGCGGCGCGGCCGACGCATTCTCTTCTGGAGCATCGTCATCCAGCTGGCCGGGGTCGCTGCCTTCATCGCCGCGCTGCTCGTCGGTGAGGGCTCGCGCCTCTCGCTGCTCATTCTGTACGCGCCGCGGCAGCCGCTGCTCGTTGTGACGGTACTGGCAGCGATCCTCGCGCCGCTGACGAAGCGCCACGTGCGTGTCGTCGTTCTCTTGCAGATCGTCGCTTGTCTTGTGGTGCTCTTCCCCGTCATGGGGATGAAAGTCGGAAGTAGCCGGCAATCCGACTTCCCTGTTCGACTCGCAACCTACAATGTCTACTTCGGTTGGCTGAGCGAAGCGGCCCTCGTCGAGGAAATCTCGAAGATGCCGGCCGACATCATCCTGCTCCAGGCAAGCGGTCGCACCGGCCATCTCGTCAGGGAGCGCTTTCCGGATCGGTTTGGCCACGACGACGACGACAACGATTTGACCATCATCACCCGCTACAAGATCACCAAGGTGGAGCTCCCGCCGCGCCTCCCGGACGGGAAGCCCGCGATGTTCGTCGGCTACGTGCTCGAGACCGACGCGGGACCGCTGCGGGTCTTCAACGTGCACCCGTTCTCCCCGCGCCACGCGATGGTCGAGGGTGACCGCACGACGGACAACATCCGCCATCGCGAGCAGCAGATCGCCTCTGTGGCCGCTGCGGCGCGGCGCGAGAACACCCCGTTCGTAATTGCGGGCGACACCAACCTCCCCGCGCTGAGCTCCGTGGGGCGTCGCTACTTCGGCGGCTTCCACGATGCCTTCGATGATGTGGGTTTCGGCTTCGGCTACACCTTTCCGGCGAAGCGCCCGTGGATGCGCATCGACCGCGCCCTTGCCGGCGACGGCATCCGCTTCGTGGACGTGCGGGTCGGCAAGCGAGGCGCGTCGGACCATCTGCCGCTCTTCGTTGACTTCGAGCTCGAGAGCCACCACTGACCCGGGGAAGTCCGTGTCTCTTTACATCTGTCGTAGCGGCAGATAGCCAGGGCAGGTGGGTTGGCTGCGCGCGGTCGCGATTTGCGGAGCGCTGGTCGCTCTGCCTTCGCTCGCCAGCGCGCAGAGCGTGCAAACCGCAGACAGTGGACTGACAGGACGCCTGCGGCTTCAGGGCATCTACGCGCATCAGACCGGGCAGCCGCCCGGTGACGACGTCGCCGGCCAGGTCGTCCCCGAGCTATCGATGCTGGTCCTCGGAAAGCGCTCTCAGCTGCGTGCGACCTACACCCTTACGGCATCCGCGCACACCGCCCTGCCCGCGGACTTCGCGAACCGCCTGCTCCTCGTGTCGACGTTCGAGCTCTCGAAACGGACGACTCTGCTGCTGTCTGCGGAGGCCGGCCACAGCACGGTGACGAACGCGCTCATCGCGCGGCAGCCGTCCGACGCGCCGGTGGGAATCTTGCCCGTGAGCAACGGCCAGCTCCTGACCACGACGGTATCGGAGGGAGCGAGCTTCGAGGCAAGCCCCGCGGTGCGTATCCGCGAGCGCATCGACGCGGCGTACACCAAGAGCATCGACGCTCCGCTGAACGCGGCGACCGAGAGCTACAACGCGAGCGTCATCGTGTCGATCGACCGCTTATGGAGCAGAGATGCTCTCGGTGCCGATGTTCGCGGCGGCTACGCTCGTAGCCACGTCGAGCCCCTTCCCACCGAGCGGCTCGTCCCTGTCGCCGTGACGCCGCACTGGCGTCACGATTATTCGCCGACGCTCACGTCGTTGCTCGCGGTGGGTGCGGTTGTGGTGTTGAGCCCGGACGCTGGAACGCGGCCGCTCGCGAGACCATTCGTGAACGCATCGTTCAATTATCTTCTCGGCGACGCGACCTTCGATCTGACGGGGTCGATCGGCACACAAGCGAACGTGCTCACGGCGCAGCTCCTCTACGCCGATCAGGTCACGTTTCGCGCATCGACGCCGCTGTCGGCGGAGCACGCGGTGGTCGCTGCCGCCACGGCAGGATACACCCACGGCACGACCATCGGGCGTCGCGAGGCGGCCCTGAGGCCACCCGACTTCGATGCGTTCATCGCCGACGTCGGCATCATCTGGTCGCCGACCCAGGCCCTCGACCTTTTCTCGCGCTACCAGTTCCTCGATCAGATCACCAACATGAACCCGCCGCTTGTGAGCGCGCCCGCGGTGGTGCGTAACGCGGTCATCTTCGGGATCCAGCTCTCCTCCCGCTACGACCCGACCCACGTGCCGACGAGGTTCCCGCAACGCGTCGACGAGAGCGACGCTCGAGCCTCACCCTGAACGGCGTTCGCGGCGTGCTCAGAGACCGACGATGCGATCGAGCTTCAGCAGCTTGAGCACAGCGAGCGGCTGATCGTGCGCGCGCACGACCACGACTTGGCCGCCGTCCGCTTTGACCCGCTTGAAGAGCGAGACAATCGCGCCAACGCCCGAGCTGTCGATCAGCGTGAGAGCCTCGAGATCGACGGTGACCCGCTTCGGCTTCTCCGCGACGACCTGGTCGAAGATCGGGCGGATTTCGCGCGCGGTGAGTGCATCGAGAGCGCCGTCGATATGCAGCTGCAGCTCGTTTGCGAGATCGGTGCGGATGCACTTCATCGAGCCTCCTCGGCGGAGGTCGTTCGTTTGATCAGCGACAGCACGTTAGGCGAGCCCCCACGGTAGAGCACTTCGTCGACGAGAGCATGGATCATGAAAACACCCATGCCGCTTTCGGGCATGGAGGCTAGGTCGGGCGGCTCGACGTCGCTGAAGTCGACCTCGCGCCCCGTATCGCTGAGGCGAACCGTGATCTGGTCGGCGGTGATCTCGACTTCGATGTCGAGCATACCGTCCGAGCGGCCACGATACCCGTGGATCACGATGTTGTTGAACGCCTCTCCGAAGGCCGTCACCATCTCGTTTCGGAAATCTCGATCTGCACCCTCGACCTGCTGGATCAGCGCGGAGACCAGATCGATCGCGATCGGGCGATAGTCGATCGCTGCGGGGAACCGCAACGCAACGCGCTTCACGTCGGGCGCACCGGTCGTGCGAGTCTCTGTCGAGGTCCTTGCCACCGAGGTGTACTGCCAATCGCGAGGCTAACCTCAGCAGGAGCGACCCGCAAGGCGACCTTCATCGTCCACGTGACATCGCCATGACGACGGGCGTCTTTGCGATGATCCACGCCTCGAGGCGCACGTATGACCACAAATCCTCGAGTGCTGCCGCGTAGCCAAGGTCGAACATCAGCTTGAGACGCATGTCGTCGGCGAGCGCGCCCTCGGCCTCCGGCAGGTCGAATGGATTCGTGAGCGTTTCGAGCAGCTTGGTCACGGCGCTGCCGGCCGCGGCAGCGCCGGTATAGCCGAGCGAGACCTGCGCGAGGCCCGTGAGCCCTGGCTTGACGCCTCGCGTGCGCTCCTCGAAGAACGGGATCGCCATGGCGAGGTTCCGCAGCAGCTCGGGCCGCTCGGGGCGGGGCCCCACCAGCGACATGTCCCCTCGCAGGACGTTCCAGAACTGCGGGAGCTCGTCGAGGCGGGTGGCGCGCAGCACGCGACCCACCTTCGTGATCCGAGCGTCGCCGGGCGTCGAGATCACGGCGCCTGTCGTGCGCTCCGCGTCGACCGCCATCGAGCGGAACTTGTAGATGTCGAACTCCTCCCACGTCCCACCGTTGGAGTCGTCGATGAAGCGGCCGGCACGGCGCTGAACGTAGAAGAGCGGGCCCGGCGACTCCGCGAGGATTGCGACGGCGATGGGGATGTAGAGTGGCAACGTCACCGCGAGTCCCACGGTCGAACCCACGACGTCGACGAATCGCTTGAGAACACGGACGGCGGGTCGCACGACCGGAGGATAACCCGTTGACGGCCACGAGATCCTCAGAGAACCTCAGCTATTCTCGACGAGATCGGCATGAAGATGCGGGCGTACTGGTTGATCGGGCTCGACGGCCCTGCGCGGAAGGTGCGACTGCCGATAAAGGCGTCACTCCTCATCGGACGCGGCGCGTACAACCACGTCGTGCTCAAGGACGTGCGGATCTCGCGTCAGCACGGCAGGATCGCACTCGAGGCGGACGGGTGCGTCGTTTACGACCTGGGGAGCACGAACGGGACGTTCGTCAACGGCGCGCCCGTCACCCGCCACCTGCTCAAGCTGCACGACGAGGTGTCGTTTGGCTCGCTCACGTTTCGTATCAGCTCCGGATCGCAGGAGCTAGGCGCGAGCATCGACGCCGACGAGCTCGAGACGCCGACGCTTCGCGACTTCGGCAGCGTCTCGAAGATGCTCGCGGCAGCACCCGTGAACCGCGATTCCTCGACGCAGCTCCCCGTCGTCGACTTGGGACAGCTCGAGGACGCCTACGACAAGCTCGGGACTCTGTACGCCTTCATGCAGGCGATCAGTCAGACCATCGAGAACAACAAGCTGCTCGAGCTCATCGGCACGAAGACGCGCGAGGTGTATCAGGCGGCGAATTCGGTCGGCGTCTATATCGCTGGGCGGGAAGACGGCGTGACCACGTTCAAGCTCGCCTTCTTCGTCGGGGATGCCGCCGCGCCGCAGGCGACGTTGTCGCTGCCGGAGCAAATCACGGCCACGATCCTCGAATCGCGCGCCCCCGTTCTGACGTCACCCGCGCCCGGTCGCATGAGCGGCGGCACGAGCATGTACGCGCCGATGATCGACCTCGCGGAGACGGTCGGCGTCATCCACGTCGCCTCCGATCCGCGTACGGGCGGCTTCTCTCGAGCCGACCTCGATCTCCTCGCCGGCATGGCGGCGCCCGCCGCCATGATGTTGCAAAACGCAAAGAATCACGAAGAGTCGTTGAAGCGCGATCGCCTCGGCTACGACCTCGAGCTCGCCGCGCAAATCCAGAAGAGCTTCCTGCCGCGCGAGGTTCTCTCGGTCGAAGGCGTCGAGCTCTTTGCGGAGTATCGCGCCGCCTATTCGATCGGCGGTGATTTCTATGATGTCTTCTGGGTAGCCCCTGATCGGCTCGGCGTGTTCATCGGAGACATATCCGGGAAGGGCATCTCGGGCGCGCTGCTCATGGCGCGGATCTCGAGCGAGATGCGTGTCGCTGCGCTCGCTCACGTCGAGCCCGTCGCCGTCCTCACGACGATGAACAAGGCGCTCATCGGCCGCAACCAGCCGGAGCTCTTCTTCACGGCGATCTATCTGACGCTCGACGTGAAGTCGGGCGAGGTGGTGCTTGCCAACGCCGGGCATCCTTCGCCGTATTGCTCACGGTCGGACGGCACGCTCGTCGAGATCACCGACGGCGCCGCGGGTCCGGTCGGCATCGTCGACGATCCGCAGTTCGAGGCCACCTTCCTGCGGCTCGATCACGGTGACTCGCTCGTGCTGTACACAGACGGCGTGGTGGAGGCGGCGGCCGCCGATGGCACGCTGTATGGTTCCGATCGCCTCGAGTTGGCGCTCGCCGACGCTGGCACGCGTCCGACGGATATCGCAGAGCGCATCATCGCGAGTGTCCGTGCGCACGTCGCAGACGTCCCGGCCAACGACGATCTCACGCTCTTCATCTGTCAACGCAATGTGGGGCGCCCACCATCGATGCAGCCACGGCGACGCAGCGGAATGCTCGGGCGCGTCGAGGTCTGACTCAGGAAAGCGTCAAGGAACGACGATCACGTCGCCGCGCATGACGATGAGGTTCATCTCCGGGTGCTCGCCGGACGTCGCGCTCGAGAGATCGATGGGAATGCGGCGCACCGGCTGGCCGCGGACAATGAAGATCGAGTCGCCGGCGAATCGGTTCGGGCCGCCCGCCATCGCAACCGCCTCCACGGCCGAAACATACGTCTTCGCAGTGAAGAGGCCGGCGTGCTCCACGTTGCCACTGACGGTGAAGTAGTAGCTGTTCACCTGCGAAACGGCGACCGACACCACGATCTCCTCGTTGCGTACGAAATCCGTGAGGCGATGCGTCACTTCGTTCTTGATGTCGCTCGGCGTGCGGCCCGCGGCACGAAGGTCGCCGATGAGCGGCAGCGTCACGATACCGTCGGGTCGAACGACCACGTCTGCCGAGAGATCCTTGTTTTTCCAGACGAGGACCGAGATCAGGTCGAGGGGGCCGATCTTGAACTCGCTTGCGCGTGGGTCGGGCTCGCTCTTGTAGTCGTAACTCGGCAGCGAATGGCACCCGGCCATCGCTGCGGAGGTGATGACTACTGCGGCCATGAGCGAGGTGAACGCGGTCGCCGACCGCGTGGTGGGAGCGGTGGTTGTCATCCGTCGAGCCATGGCTGAACGACGAAGATAGCACCCTTGAGCTGCCATGATACGATTCGGGCGTATGGCCGCTGGGACGCCGAAAGCGACGAAGGGCCCCAAGAGTGTTCGGGACGATCTCGAACGCCTTCTCACGTCGGTCAGGCGCGGCCTGGCCTACTGGAAGCGCTCCCTCGTTGTGTTCGTGTTGGTGTTCGCGGCGGCGATCGTGTTCATCATGACGGCGTCGCGCACGTACAGGTCCGAGACCGTGATCCTCTACCAGGACACGATGCGATCAGGCGACCTCATGGCTGGCGATGGCGCCAATGACAACGCTCGCCGCGTGGGCGCGCGCCTGCGCGAAGTGCTGCTCTCGCGCGCGGTGCTCGAGCCGCTGGTCACCGAGCTCAAGCTGTATCCGGAGGTCATGCAGCGCCGCGGGTTGGTCGACGCCGTCGACGAGATGCGCAAGCATCTGACCTTCCGTGCGCGCGACGGTGACACCTTCGAGATCGCGTTCGAGTCGGACGCTCCGGAGCGGGCGCGGGAAGTCACGCGTCGCCTCGCGGAGGTCATCGTACAAGAAGCAGCATCGCGCCGCGCCGAGCAGGCGAAAACGTTGAAGGAGTTCCTCGGCGCGGAGAGCGAGCGTAACAAGCTCGAGTTGCGCACCAAGGAAGGGGAGCTCGCGAAGTTCCTCGTGCTCCATCCCGAGTTCGCGCGGCCGACGACGAGCGACATTCACGCGCCTTCGCCGTCAGCCAATCTGCCCGCCGGCACCAGCGTCATGTCCGGCGACCCGATGCTCGCTGCGCTCGAATGGAAGGCAGCACGCATCGAACGACAGCTGAAGGGCGGCGCGGGTAAAACCGATCCATCCCCGCCACCCAAGCCTCCGAAAAAAGCTTCGGCGCACCTTCCGGACAGTGCGGAGCTGGTCGCCGCGCGAAAAGACGTCGAGGACAAGGCGGGGCGTTACACGGAGAAACATCCCGATGTCATCGCTGCCCGTGCGCGGTTGCGCTCCGCCGAGACAGCGCAAGCCGCCGCGCAAGCGGCGGCAGACGAAGCCGCCTTGGCCGCCGCGGCGCGTGTGGAAGACGATGACGTTTCAGCGAGGCCCGCGACTGACGAGAACAGCGAAGCGCTCGCGAAGCGGCTCGCTGATCTGAAGCTCCAGATCGCAAGCCGGCGGGCGGCAGATGCTACGACCGGCAGCGCTGGAAATGGCAAGCCCTTCGAGTCCCCGACGCTTGGCGATAACCACGGCGCTGCCGTCGATCTCGAAGTGGAGTTTCGGCGTCTCCAACGAGAGGCGAGTGAGGCGCGCGAGCGGCAGCGGCAGCTCGACGACAAGAGCTTCAAGGCATCCATCAGCGCCAGTTCGGTGATGAATGACCGCAACGTCCAGGTACTCGTGCTCGACCCTGCCTACCTGCCGACGCACGCCACTTCCCTTCCGAGGTCGACGAAGCTCGCCATAGGCCTTGCTCTGGCGCTTGCCCTCGCTCTTTTGACAGCGCTCGTCTCCGCGCGACTCGACGATCGCATCCACGACCGCGTCGATCTCGAAGCTCTCGACATCATGCCTATCCTGGGAGTCATCCCGGCGCCGAAGGCTCTGCCGAGAAAGGCCGGTTGAGTGCGCATCGGCCGTGTTAAACTGACCGGCGATGGCTGAGGATCGGCCGCACCGCGGAAGCTCGTTTCCTGCGGGCAAGAGCGAGCCCGACGGACCCGTAGCGAAGCCGGCACGGTCTCCGTCCATGCGACCGGCGTTCGTCGAACGACTCACCGTGCGAGGCATGGCGCCGCCGCCCCGCGTCGAACCCTCTCCGCCCGCCGAGGTCCCGGCTGCGCCCGAGTCATGGGTCGGCAAGACCCTGCTGCCCATCGACGACCTCCATGCCGGTCCGACTGGCGTCGTGGCACCTGCGCGGATCATCTCGGTCGGTCCCGTCGCCACCGAGCGCACCGAGCGCACCGAGACGGATAATGACGACGACGACCGCCCCCCCGAGGTGCACTCGACGAAGATGGTCGCCCTTCGTTCACCGGTCCACGCATCGATGGCGGTCATCACCGTCGACAGCCGCCCTCCCCCGTCTCGAAGGCCGGGCTCGCGTCCGGGTGACCTTCGCGACCCACGGCTCGTCCTTCTTCTCGATCCCGACTCGCAGCGGTCGGCGAGCTTCCGTCTGTTGCGCGACAACGTCCTCGCGAAGTCGGCGCCGCGAGTCATCGCGGTCTCCAGCGGCGCGCACAACGAGGGCAAGACGACCTGCGCGATCAATCTCGCCCTCGCGTTGTGCGAGCAGCCGTCGACCCGCGTGCTGCTACTGGAGGGCAACTTCTTCGCTCCGTCGCTCGGCGGCATCTTTGGCATCGACGCATCCACCCCGCCGGCTCCACATCTGGGACTGCCGTGGCTCTCCCCGTATCGGATCGCGGAGGTCACGCGCAGCTTCCACGTCGCCGCCGTGGTCCACGCCGAGGGCGAGCCGAAGCCACTGTTCAACAGCCGCTGGTTCGAGATGGCACTCAGCCATCTGCTCGGCGCCGGCTACCAGCACTTCGTCATCGACGCCGCGTCGCTCGACGGTTCTCCCGAGGTCGCGCAGATCATCGGCGCTGCGGACGGCACGTTGCTCACCGTGCGCTCCGGCGGGACGACCGCACGCAGCTTTCGGCGCGCGGCGGACCAGGTGCCGAAGAGCCGCGCGCTGGGCGTTGTCCTCATGGATGGCGACACCTAGCCGTCGCGCGGCTCGGCCAATGGCCCGCGTGCCCGCGAATCGCGCTCAGTTCGCCGGGAAGTAATCCGCGAGCGGCGTCTTTCCGACCGCGGAGCCGAGGCGCGGTAGGCCGAGGCCGTCCTCGATGGTCGCGAGCAGCGCGTAGTGATCGCCCTTCACGGCGCTCACGTAGCCGGCGCTCTTCGCGTACGGAGACAGCACGAAGATCGGGATCGGGTCGTCGGTCTTCGGCGGGATCAAGCCACCGGAGCTGTCGTCCTCGTCCCAGACGATCACGAGGAGGCCGCCGCTCTTGTACGCCGCCGAGTCGACGATGGCCTTTGCGTTCGTCGACAGCCACGTATCGCCCGCGGCGACGTCCGCGGCCGCTTGCTGCAAGCCGGTGCCGTGCATGTCGTGGTCGAGCGAGGGCGCGATGAACGTGAACGACGGCGCCGTTCCCGCGAGGTCGGCGGCGAAGTCCGTGTACGGCACGACATGCGACGTGCAGCGCGCACCGCCCGACTCCGCTTGCATGTTCGCGTAGTAGAGAAACGGCACGTGCTTCGTGGCATAGGGGCCCGCGGTAGTCGTGTCGCACGCCTTCGACATGCCTTCGCCATAGGCCTTCCACGTCTTGCCAGCGAAATCGAGCTGATCGCCGAGATGCGCCGCCGCCTGATTGCAACCGCAGCCGCTCGGGAACGCGAGCGTGTTGCATAGCGAGCACGCCGCGCCCACCGGAGCACAGTCGCACCCGACCGAGTGATCGCTGCCCGACGTGAGCGCGAGGTAGTTTGGCAGGCTCGGATGCGACGTGCCGTGATACCCGGAGCCGATCGCGGCCGACTTCGCGAGAGCCTTCAGGTACGGCGCGTTGGTCGCGGCATCGAGAGAGGCCTTCGACGTGTTCTCCATCATGATGACGAACACATGGGAGAAGATCGGAACGCCCGACGCCGAGCGACAGACCGGGAGGCCATTCGCCGCGCCGCACGTCGAGCCCGTCGGGCACGTTCCGCAGCCCATGCCCGCGCCGGGGCCGCCCTCGCCGCCCGAGGTGGAGCCGTCGACGGAGCCCGAGTTGCCGCCGCTGGACCCGGTACCGCCTTCGCCGGTGGTCGAGCCAGGCCCGGGGCCCATGCTCGTGGACTCGCCGCCGCCGGCGGTGGGGACGACGTCGGACGACGAGCACGCCACCTGAGCGATCACGAGGCACGCCGCGAGGGATACGAACGGAGTGATGCGCGCGGCGATGCGAGAAACGGAGGGCATCGGTGAAATCCTCTCGGAGGGAACGTCGGGCGACCGGCGTGTAGCTGCACCCGCGTTCGTGTGGCGGCAAGCAGCGGCCCGAGAATTTATTCAGCCGCTGCACGCATCGCGTCGTTCCGAGGTGCCTCGACCGACTCGCTGGCGACGAAGACCGGGGCTGTCGCGTTCTTCCCCGCCGCGCGGCGGAACCCCGCGTCGCAAATGCCTCCGGCCTCGGCGAGGCTCGTGACAATATCGGTGGAGCCCGCGAGACCGAGCCGGGCGAGGTGGTCGTCGAGCTGCTGCGCGGTGGCGCCTCGCGTTCCACGCTCGACGAAGAAGGCGAGCGCCGCGTTGGTCGTCGCCACGCTCAGCGACGGCGACGACGGCGACGACGGCGACGACGGCGACGACGGCGACGGCGACGATGAAGACGCCGGTCCGCCGCTGCGCTTCGCCGCGCTCCTCTTCGGCTTGGGTTCCGCGGCCGTGGTGCGCGCGGCCGACGAAGGGCGCGCCTTCGCGGCGGGTCGACCCGATGTGAGCGCCACCAGATCGTCGAGCGGCGCTGCGGTGAGCGTGCCGATGATCTGCGCGGCGAACTCCGCCGCGAGACGCGTGATCTTCTTCTGGAGCATCGACGCGAGCTAACTCGCTGCGCCGTCCCGAAGCAAGCCCTCGCGCCGTAGCTGCGCCTAAAGGCAACCCGACGACTCGCGCCGACGCGCGGCCGCGCTGGCGAGAGAGCCTTTCCGCGCCGGCGCGGCGCGTGCAGCGCTACCGCGCCGTCTAGCGTCGGACCCCGCGCAGCACCTTCGCCGCAGCACTTTCGCCGCCGGGGGGCGACGTGACACCTGGAGCGACTGACCCCGCGATGATTTAAGCCTCGTTGGCCTCGTCCGCCTCGTTGGCCTCGTCCGCCTCCTTGGCCTCGTCCGCTTCGTCCCCACGGAACGGCTTCGCGGGCGCGCTCGTCGGGCTCGCCTCGCTTGCCGCGGCCGCCTGCGGCGAGCCGAAGAAGCCGCCGCGCCGCCGCCCGCTACCGTCCTCGTCAGCCCCGTGGTCGGTCAGGACGTCGCTATTCGCTATCTTCATCGAGGCCGTGGGGACCCTCGACGGCTACGTCAACGCCGACATCCGCGCGCGCGTGAGGGACTACCTCCGCTCGCAGGACTAAAGGACGGCTCCACCGTGAAGGAGGGCCAGCTCCTCTTCAACCATCGAGCAGGCCGAGTATACGAGCGCCGTCTCTGACGCGCGCGCCGCGGTCGTGCGCGTCTCGGCGGCACGGACCAATGCGCACGCCGCGCTCGAGCGCAATCAGGGCCTCGCGCCCAAGGGCGTCGTGTCAAAGCAAGAGCTCGACAACGCCGACTCCGCCGGGCAATCGCGGCGTCGCCGGCCTCGCGCTCGTCCGCGTCGGAAACCTGGTCGGACAGGACGGACCGACGCTCCTCACCACGGTCTCGCAGGTCGACCCGATCCACGTGAACTTCCCACTGAGCGAGATCGAGTAGGTGCGCTTCCCCGATCGCCGGACGCGCGCGGACGGCCGCGATCTGGCGTGGGCGAAGAAGCAGTTCCCGACGCTCGACGCGCACGAGGTCGCCGACGGCGGAGATGCGGGCGTCGAGCTGGTGCTCGCCAACGGCAGCCCGTTTGCGCATCGCGGGCTCATCGTCACCGCCAATCGCCAGACCGACGCGAGTCGTGCCGGAGAAGGCGCTCATCTCCGTGCAGGGCACCTATTCACTCGGCGTGGTCGGCCCCGACAACAAGGTGTCGCTGGGGCGCGTCGAGCTCGGCTCCACGGTGCGCGGCTACCGCATCATCACGAAGGGCGTCGGCGAGGGTGATCGCGTCGTCGTCGAGGGCCAGCAGAAGATCGCCGACGGCGCGACCGTCGCTCCGCAGTCCGCACCGCCGTCGTCGCTCGCCTCCGCGACCGCGCCGCCACCCGCGGGATCGGACGCCGCCGCGAGGTCCTGAGCCATGTCGGAGTTCTGCATTCGACGGCTCATCATAGCCCTTGATGGCGATCTCGCTCTACTCGCCGGACGGCCGCTACGACTTGACGTTCCTCGCCAACTACTCGAACGTCAACGACGCCATCCTCCGCGTGAAGGGCGTCGGCGACATTCGTAACCTCGGGTCCTCGAGTACTCGATGTTCACCTGGCTCAATCCCGGCGTGCTCGCGCGCCTGAGCATGACGGTCACCGACATCCAGAGCGCCATCCGCGCGCAGAACACCGTGAACACGGACGGCTCGAGCGTGCGCCTGAGAGACGTCGCGAAGATCGAGCTCGGCGCGCTCACCTAGCAGCAGTACGGCACGTTCAACGGAAAGCCCGCCGCGGTCATAGCCGCGTTCCAGACGCCGGGGTCGAACGCGCTCGACGTCGCACAGGGCATCCGCGACACGATGGACGAGCCGGCGAAGAAGTTCCGGCCCGGCATGGAGTACAAGGTGTCGCTGGACACCATGGCCCTGGTAAACAAGGTCATTCGTGAGATCGTCGAGACGCTGCTCGAGGCCATCGCGCTCGTCGTCCTCGTGGTCTTCGTGTTTCTCCACGGCTGGCGCGCGACGCTCATCACGGTGCCGGTGTCGCTCGTGGGAGCGATCCTCCCGCTGCTCGGCTTCAGCGTGAACACGCTGTCGCTCTTGGGGCTCGTGCCCGCCATCGGTCTCGTCGTCGACGACGCGATCGTCGTCGTCGTCGTCGTCGAGGCGGTGGAACACCACATCGAGCGCGGTGTCGGTCCTCATCTCGGCGTTCAACGCGCTCACGCTGAGCCCGGCGCTCGCGGCGCTGCTCCTCAAGCCGCGCGGCTAGTCGAAGGGGCTCTTCGCGCGGCTCGGTCGCGACTTCAACCGGGGCTTCGCGCGCACCACCGACGGCTACATCTCGATCAACCGCCCCCTGGTGCGGAAGCTGTTCATCACGCTCGGGTTGCTCGTGAAGCGCGTGAATGGGCATTTTGCACGCATCCCGGAGGCGCGGGTCTTCGTGGTGGCGCCGCCCGCCATCCCCAGCATCAGGAGGATTCGGCATGATGCTGCAGGACCGCGGCGGTAATTCGATCGAGTACCTCGCGGCGAACGTCGGCAAGTTGATGGCCGAGGCGAAGAAAAGACCCGAGCTCGAGAACGTGCGGCCGGTGTTCTC
>JAYTLP010000193.1:0-3784 GCA_043729375.1 Myxococcales bacterium | reverse complement strand
CCGAGCATGCAATCGAGGATGAGTCGCTCGTAGGCCTCGGGCGGCTCCGCGCCGAACGACGTGCCGTAGCGGAACTCCATCGGGACCGGCACCGTGTCCATCGTCGGGCCGGGAACCTTGGACAGAAATTTGAGCGAGATGCCTTCGTCGGGCTGGATGCGGATGTTGAGCACGTTCGGCTCGTGGCCCGACTCGCCTCGACCCGGAAAGATCGTGTGGGGCGGCGTCTTGAAGTGGATCGCGATCTCTGTAACGCGCTTCGGCAGGGCCTTGCCGGCGCGCAGGTAGAACGGCACGCCGGCCCAGCGCCAGTTGTCGATGAAGACGCGCATCGCGACGAAGGTCTCGATCTTGGA
Source organism: Myxococcales bacterium (assembly GCA_043729375.1). GTDB lineage: Bacteria > Myxococcota_A > Polyangia > Palsa-1104 > Palsa-1104 > JBDTCO01. The sequence goes on along the minus strand of JAYTLP010000193.1, from coordinate 3,428 downwards.
ATCGGGCGCAACGCCCTTCTCGGCGCGGTAGCCGATCTGCTCCTTGCCCGCGACGGCGCCCGGCGCGTACTGCCCGCGCACGACCTCGCGGAACAGCGCCGCGGGATCCTTCGGCATGGGCCGGATCGAGCGCAGCACCTTCAGCTTCTCGTCGCGCACCGCCTCGGCCTCGAACGCGACGGGGGCCTCCATCGCCACCATGCACAGCAGCTGGAACAGGTGGTTTTGCACCATGTCTCGCACGATGCCGGCGGACTCGAAGTAGCCGCCGCGCCCCTCGACGCCGATGCTCTCCGCAACGGTGATCTGCACGTGGTCGACATACTTCGAGTTCCACAGCGGCTCCCACATCCCGTTGGCGAACCGGAAGACGAGGATGTTCTGCGTCGTCTCCTTGCCGAGGTAGTGGTCGATGCGGAAGGTCTGGTCCTCGCTCAGCGCCTCGTACACGTCGTGGTTCAGCGTCTGTGCGGAGACGAGGTCGCGACCGAACGGCTTCTCGATGATGACGCGCGTGGTCGGCCCCGTGCGCTCGCGGTTGATGAGACCCGCCTTGCCCAGTGCCTTCACGATGACGGGATAGTCGTCAGGCGGGACGGACAGGTAGTAGACGCGGTTGCCGCCCGTGCCGCGCAGCGCGTCGAGCTCGTCGAGGCGCTGCCTCAGGCTCGCGTACGTGGCCGGGTCCTCGAACGTACCCTGGTGGTAGAAGAGGCCCTGCTCGAATGCGCCCCACAGCGACTCCTCGATGGGTCGCCGCCGCGCGAACTGGTTGACGGACTCCTTCATCTGCGCGCGGAAGCCCGCGTCACCGATGTCGCGACGCGCCACGCCGACCACGCTGAACGCTGTCGGGAGCTGGCGGTCGCGCATGAGCGAGTAGAGCGCGGGGACGAGCTTGCGCTTCGTGAGGTCGCCCGAGGCGCCGAAGATGACCATCGTGCACGGCGCGGGGATGCGTTCGCCGGAGAGGCCTTCACGCAGTGGGTTCTGGGCGTCGAGAGACTCGGACATGGAAATTCCTTGTTAGGCAGGCCTTGGAACGGCGAGCGCGTCGGGCGCGTTCGTGTGGAGCGGGTGACGGGGACCGCCGCAGGTCTCGCAGCGATCCGTGCCTTCGCACTTGTCGAGGTACGCCTGGACGACCTCGATGACGGTCGCATGGCTCCACGTCAGCGGCGATACCGACATCGGCGCGTTGGTGAACGGGTTGACCTGCTCGGCGAGCACGCCCGAAGGCAGCTTGCGCGAGTCGACCCACTCGAGGATCTGCCGAGCGCGCCCGAGGTCTGCGGGCCCCTTCGCACGCGCGATGTCCCACAGCGCGATCCACATCGTGCAGATGAACCACGGGTTGCCGGGGACACGCGTCTTGTCGTCGCTGACGGCGTGGTAGTAGTCGGCCTGGTAGCGCGCCACGCCACCCACGTCGGTGCGCACCGTGCACTTATCGATCACGGCCTCCATGGTCGACACCACGCGTGGATCGTCTGCCGCATACGCGCCGAAGCCGAAGAGGCCGTACAGCGACGAATCGACGGTGGGATCGACCTCGATGGTGCCATCGGGACGCACGTTCACCATGCGGGCGAAGCGCCCCAGCTCGGGCCGCCAAAGGTGCTGGTCCATCCCATTCCTGATCTCGCGCGCTGCAGTCTCGTAGCGCTCGGCGTGATCATCGTCGCCGAAGAGCCGCGCGAACGACGCGGCCGCGCCGAGGCCCGCCACGACGGCCGAGCACGTGAACGCGAGGATGCCACGTCGTTCCTCCCACAGGTCGTAGGAAGGCGCGGGGAGCTTCGTCGTCGCCTCGCGATAGGCACACATGAAGTCGCCGGCCTTGCGCACCAGGCGACCGTAGAGCGGCTTCATGGCATCCAGATCGCGGTAGCGCAGGTAGTGGTGCCACATGGCCCACACGACGAGCGCGGTCTCGTCCTCCTGGATGGGGAGCTGCGCGGGGCCGGGTTCGTGCGTGCCCGGCAGTGGCGCGCCGGCCCACGGGTGCCACGACGACGCGAGCGAACGATCGGGATTGTACTTGTGGAGCAGGTAGCCCTTGTCCGTGATGACGTCGGCGCAGAACTGGAAGAAGCGGAGCGCGTGTTGCCCGTAGCCGGCGCGGTCGAGCGCATGCGCGACCAGCGCACCGTCCCGCGGCCACACGTAGGAGTACGTGTCCCGTGCGAACTCGAGGATGTCGGAGTCATTGGCAGCGAGAATGCCGCCGCCCTCGTCGATGTTCGTACGCACCACCAGCAGCGAGCGCTTGTAGAGGTCGACGAGCGACGGGGACAGATCGGCAAAGGCGGTGGGCTCCTTGTTCACCCACTGCTTGAAGTAGGCGCGCGTGCGCGAGAAGAACTTCTCGGGGCCGCGCTCGACGATCTTCGCGTTGACCTCGCGCGCGCCATCCCACGCGCCCTCCCACTTCTTCGCGCAGACGATCCACTGGTACACGCTGGTCTCGCCGCGCCCGGGCACGTGCACGTGCGCTGCGATGCACGAGTCCACGGACCCCTGGGCGATCGGGTTCATGCCGAGCAGACCATCCTCGGCATCGCGCCACGTGCCGTCGCGTCCCTGCCCGCGCTGGCCGGTCGCGAAGTCGTTCACGCCGGCCTTGCCGTTCACCATCGTGTTGCAGAGGAAGTAGCGGTAGCCCTTGTAGTGCACCACGGCTGCCGTCGCCGGGTCGTAAGCAGCCGTGTCCGCGAAGTCGCTCTCGGAGATGCGGAAATCCTGGTGCCAGAATAGCCGCACCTCGCGCGCGTTCTCGCGGAGGTTCCGCACCACCACGCGACGCAGCAGCACCGTCTCGTGAAAGTCGACGCAGTCGGTGCACGACAGCTCCAGCCCGAGGCCCTCGTGACGCCGCACCACCTGCGTGACGAGCGTGTCGCGCTCGTACTTGCGCTCGAGTGTCCAGCCCCCCTCAGCGCTCACCCAGGCGAACTGGCCGTCGACCCACGCGCCGAAGCGAAAGACGTAGCCGCTCGCGTGGTTCTCCTTGCCGACGTTCGGGTAGTACAGGTCACGCAGCTGGTAGTCGATGTCGAACAGGACGAGCAGTCGCTCGTTGCCGATCGGCAGGTCACGGGGCATGGCCGCGGAGCGTACACCGATCGGGCCGTCCGCCCGTTCCTTGAAACCACGGGTCCCGAGGCGCGGCAATCCATTGTCACGTCGGGCCACCTGGACTGCCTTTTCCGTGGGTCGCCGTACGCATGCGTCCATCCGAACTCGACGAGAGCGAGGACGAGAGAGAGTGCGAAGCATGCGGACACGAATGCGCCTGTGGCGTGGCGAGGCAAGACGGGGCGGTAAGATGCCGCCAGCCTCGTCGCCGACGTCGCGGTCCTTCATTGCACGCTGCTACTTCTGGCAGAGCAAAGAGCCCGTGGCGGGTCCCGTTGCGTAGCCAGCCG
>JAYTLP010000192.1:0-16247 GCA_043729375.1 Myxococcales bacterium | reverse complement strand
CCCCGGTGAAGGGCTGCGGCGCCCGCACGATCTTCCGCTCCGTCAACGTGGATCACACGCACGTGCCCCCGGGGCCGGAGCCGCGCGCCGACTGGGAGGCGTTCCCCGTCTCCGGAAACCACTACCCGGAGTGGGCCGCATGGAATACGTCCTACGCGGCGCCGGTGAAGACCGGCTACCTCATCCACGACCTCGAGCACGGCGGCATCGTTCTTTCGTACCCTTGCACCACACCCGCCGACGACGCGACGTGCACGACGCGCGCGAACGATCTGCAAGCAGCCAGGACGCGGTTCGGCCAGGCGCGCGTCAACGTCACGCCAGCCATGACGCAGAAGGCCGCGTACGCCGCTCGCGCGTGGCGCTGGGGCTACGAGGCCGCGTGTTACGACGCAGACGACGTGCAGGCCTTCATGACGTCGCGCCTCCGCCACGGCCGGGAGGACGTCGGGGAGGACCCGTTCCCCGCGTTTGACCCTACGAAGTGACGTGGAAGCTGTTCAGAACAGGGTGAGCTGACCGTTGGTGGTGGGCGCGACGAATGCGGCCTCGGCCTCGCGGTCGTGCTGGTCGGCCAGGGAGAGGCCGCGCTCCTCGAGGTGCCCAATCGTTGAAGGCCACGGGGCGCCGCGCTCGTACGGGAGGCCGAGGCGCTCCGCGGTGAATCCGAAGATCTGCTCCATGGGATCTTCCGCGTGTGCGCGGCGACCTACCGGCGCGGTGCCGTAGCCGCTCAGGCCCTCGACCACCTTGCGAGCGCGGTCGGGCACGCTCGTGCGGAGCTTGCGCACCAGCTGGGGCTCGACGAGTCCGGGCAGCCGCAGCCGCAGGTAGAAGGCCGACGAGGCGCCCGCATCCTTTGCGCGAGTCAAGATGCGCACGATGTCGGTGTCCGTCAGCCCGAGGATGGCCGGCGCAATGCTGATGCCGACCGGGATGCCTGCCTGGGCCAGGCGCTCGATGAGCGCGAGGCGAGCCTCCGGCGTGGGCGCGCCGGGCTCGAGCGCGCGAGCCCGCGATTCGTCGAGCGCGGACAGGCTGACGGCCACGTGCACGCCGGGACCTCGGTGCAGCGCGAGCAGCAGGTCGAGGTCGCGCAGAACGAGTTCGGACTTGGTCTGGATGGCCACGGGATTGCCGTGATGCAGGCACACCTCGATGCAGGCGCGGGTGATGCGGAGGGCACCTTCCAGCGGCTGGTAGGGGTCGGTGGCGCCCGAGAGCTGGATGACGCGGGCGCGCATCTTTTTTCTGCCCAGCGTCTCGTCGAGCAGACGCGCGGCGTCCTTGCGGGCGACGAGGCGGCTCTCGAAGTCCGGCCCCGCGTTGAACGGACCCGCGGAGTCCCCCAGGTACTCATGAAGAGGCCGCGCGGAGCAGTACACGCAGCCGATGCTGCAGCCGCGGTATGGATTGAGCGAGTAGTGCACGCCCGCTGAGCCGTAGTCGTGACGTCGCAGGACTTCCTGCAGCGCCTCGTCGTAGACGCGGATGGGTTGCTGGCCCGGCCTGCGCGGCACTGCCGGGAGCCCGCCACCCTCGAGCGCAGCGGGCATCGCCAGCTCCCTCAGGCGGGTGGGCCGCGGAGTTCCAGGGACCTTCTCGTCGTCACGACGAATGTCGCGATGCAGACTGGCCATGTGTTCAGTATGGGCGGTCAGCCCATCTCCGTCAACAAACCGTCCCGCGTGGATGTAGATCTTTCAGTCAGCGCCGCGGAAACCAACCTCATCTTTCGATGCGTACGAACGCGCGGCCGCGCCAGGGGGATTGTCGGTCTCGAGGCGTGGCGCCGTGGCAGGGAGCACATCGTCGCGGCCCCGGCTGGCATAGCGCGTGGCACCGCCTTCGCCGTGGCGCGCGTCGTCGACCCACGTCACGTCGGTGTCGCGTACGTCGATGTGGACGAAGCCCTGGCTCGGGTAGAGGCCGACGCCGACCCCGCGGAAGTTGCGCCACACCCAGCGGGCTACCTTGCGAGCGGCCACGCCAGGCAGCTTGAGGTCCATCGCATGCCCGAGGAAGTGCTTCGAGTGGGGCGCGCCGTAGGGGGCCGCACGGTAGCCGGACACGACCTCGACGCGGTGCCGCCCGAACGCCGCTGCCGTGCGCGCCACAATTTCCGCGAGGCGGGGGTGGATCGGGCGCTCGCGATCGGTCCTCACGCAGCGGACGAAGTGCGACAGCTCGGCGAGCGCGTCGACTGCCACCGCACCCGAGCGATCGAGCAGGGTGAGGTCGAGCGATTCGTGGCGGTTCTCGAAGACGAACTGGAGGGTTGGATCGGGCGTGCTGGTCAGGGAGGCGACCAGCGTCGCAAAGAGGAGAGCGATCATGCCTTCCGAGGTGCAAACGGGGTGCCGCCGCGGGACCGCGCAAACTGTCGGAATCCAGCGTCCAGGGCTTGCGCGACCGTCCGGATTCCGGAGACCCGGCCGGAAGCCGGACATTTGTTACTCTAGCTGCGTGAGTCCCCCCGCACCGTCCGACGCCACACTCTCGCTGCGCGCGAGCGCGCAGGGCTACCGCATCACGCGGCTCGTCGTCGTCTCCGCCGATGGGACGGAGCGCACGGTCGTGCTCTCGCAGCCACACGTCCGTATCGGCACCTCGCCGGCCAACGACGTCGTGCTCGGCGATCCGCACGCTTCGCGCTTCCACTGCGAGCTGCGGCTGACCGACGAAGGTTACCTCGTGCGCGATCTCGGCTCGACGAACGGCACGCGCGTCGGCGCGGTCGAGGTGAAGGAAGGGCTGCTACGCTCCGGCGCGGTCGTCGAGGTCGGTGAGACGAAGATCAGCTTCCTTGCCGACGAGGGACGCCCCGACGAGATCGCGGCCTCGAAGGCCGTGCGCTTCGGGGATGTGGTCGGCAAGTCGATCCGCATGCGCGAGGTCTTCGGCGTGCTCGAGAAGATCGCGCCGACAGAGCTCACCGTCCTCCTCGCCGGCGAGACGGGCACCGGCAAGGACGTCACTGCGCGCGCCTTGCACGCCCGCAGCGCGCGACCGCAGGGTCCCTTCGTCGTCTTCGACTGCGCCGCCGTAGCACCCACGCTCATCGAGAGCGAGCTGTTCGGCCACGCAAAGGGCGCCTTCACCGGCGCCACGTCCGACGCGCAGGGTGCCTTCGAGCGCGCGCAGGGCGGCACGCTGCTGCTCGACGAGATCGGTGAGCTGTCCCTCGAGCTGCAGCCCAAGCTCCTGCGCGTACTCGAGCAACGCACCGTGAGGCCGGTGGGCGGTGCTCGCGAGATCCCCGTCGATGTCCGCATCGTGGCGGCCACTCACCGCAACCTCGACCGCGCGGTGAAGCAGGGCACGTGGCGACAGGATCTGTTCTTCCGCCTGTCTGTGGTCACCATCGAGCTGCCGCCGCTGCGCCAGCGCCTGGAAGACCTCGCGCCGCTCGTCGACGGCATCCTCGCGTCGCGCGATATGCACGCGGCCCCCGAAACGCTCCGCATCTTCGAGCGCTACGCGTGGCCGGGCAACGTCCGCGAGCTCCGCAACGTCGTCGACAGCGCAGCCGCGCTCGCCGACGGCCCGACCCTCGAGCCGCGTCACCTCGTCTTCTTCACTCCACGTCGCAGCAACGAGTCGCTCTCCGATGTCGATCTCGCTGGCAAGTCGCTCGAGACCATCGAGCGCGCCGCCATCGTCCAGACGCTCGAACACTGCAAGGGGAACAAGACTCGCGCGGCGAAGACGCTCGGCATCTCCACCTCCACGCTGTACGAGAAAGTGAAGAAGTACGAGCTCTAGTATCGCCCTGTACCAGAGGCCATTCAGAGCTTGCTGCGCAGCGCCTCGGCGCGGACGCGTAACGCCTTGTCCTCGTGGGTCTCTGCGATGAAGCGCAGCCGGCCGTCGAGGGTGCGCGTGCGTCGCGGCTTTTCGGCCTTCAGCATCACCTCGAGCGCGATCATCACCTCGGCGAGTCCCTCGTCGCTCGGGTGCTCGAGGCCACGCTCCAGCACCTCCCAGTCCTGCGGGATGCCGTGGCTCTTCACGTACCGGTCGAACGCCTTGCCCACCGCGTCCCGCGTGGTGCCGTCGAGGATCTTCTTCCGGAGGGCCGCGCGGTCGGCTTCCTTCTCGGCGCGCGCGACCTCCTCGGCGCTCGGTAGCTTCGGCGCCTCGGGCCTGGCTGGCTCCGCGGCCGGCCTGGCGTCGGGGCTGCCGAGGCCTAGCTTTGCGGCATATTTGCCGACCTCTCCCTTGGCAAACAGCGCGTCGAGCGCAGCGCGGTGGGCCTTGGACGCCTTTGCGTCTGCCCCATCGGGCTTCGGCGACGAGGCCTCGTGGCGGCGAGTGCCGTCACGCTGCGCGTCGACTTCTTTCCAGGACTTTTTGGGACGGTCGCTCAAGGGCGGCCTCGATGAGGATGTGCGCGCTGGGGTGTTGCCTCCGATCACCGTAGGTCGGCGGTGAACGAGCGTCAAGACGGGGAGATGGGGTAGACTCCCGCGTCCACGATGGCCAATCCGCGAGCCGGCAAGATCCTCCAGGGGCGTTATCGCCTCCGGTCGATCCTGGCCGAAGGCGGAATGGGCGTCGTGTGGCAGGCGGAGCGCGTCGGCATCGAGCGGCCCGTGGTCATCAAGTTCCTGCAGGCCGTGCTCTCCGATCGGCCGGGCGCGGTCGATCGCTTCGAGCGCGAGGCCCGCGCGACGGCGCGCCTCAACCACCCCAACTGCGTGCAGCTCGTCGACTTCGGCCTCGACGAAGGGCAGCCGTATTTGGTCGTCGAGTTCGTCGAGGGGCAGACCGTTGCCGAGCAGCTCGACCACGGCCCGCTCGAACCGCGTCGCGCGGTGCGCATCATCATCCAGGTGCTCGCGGGGCTCATCCACGCGCACGATCGCGGCATTCTCCATCGCGATCTGAAGCCCGCAAACCTCATGATCGTCGAGGCAGTCGGGTACGAGGACTTCGTGAAGATCCTCGACTTCGGTCTCGCCAAGATCATCGGCGAAGCCGATCGGCGCGAGGTCACGGTCCACGGCGTCGCGCTCGGCACGCCCGGGTACATGTCGCCGGAGCAGGCGGCCGGAATGCCCGCCGATCTGCGCGCCGACATCTATTCGAGCGGGGCCGTGCTCTATCACCTGCTCACCGGCGTCAAGGTATTCGAGGGGACGAATGTCCACTCGATCTTGCGCAAGCACCGCGAGAATACGCCGCCGCCGCCACGCAGCTTGCGCGGTCCGGGGTCCATCTCGGCCGAGCTCGACGCGATCGTCGCGAAGAGCATGCAGCGCGACCCGGCCAAGCGCTTCCAGAACGCCGCAGAGATGCGTCGCGCGCTCGAGGGCGTGCCGGAGGTCCGCAACGAACGCCGCAGCACCACCGGTGGGCGCAAGGCCGAGGTCGTCGAAGAAGAAGGCGCCACGCGCGTGGGCCGGCCGACGCCACGCGTGCAGCCCGCCGTGCGCGTGCCGCCCGCAGGTGGCGCCGCATGGTCGCTCGTCGTCGGGATCGCGCTCACCACGACCGCGCTCGGTGCAGGCAGCGCGTTCTGGTTGTCGTCCATGAAGGAGTATCCGGCCGTCGCCGGAACCGACAGCATCCCCGTCGTCGTCGCGTCGCCCCCGGTCGTGCAGGTCCGCCCGCTGCTGGCGGACGCCGCGGTGGCGGCGGCCGTGGCCGATTCCGGCATCGTCACGACCCCGATCCCGCCGGCGCCGGACGCAGTCGTGGTCGCCGACGACGACCACGACGATGGCGCGTCCGAGGACGTCCACGTCGCGCCGGATCCGCCCGCCGCGGCGCCTCACCGCGAGGCGCGCGAGGTACGCACGATCGCCGACGTCCGCGTGCTGGTGCGCCGTGGCGAGACGGACACCGCTCTGTCTGGCCTGTACGCGCTGCGCCGTCGAGGCCTTCCGCGCGACAAGGAGGCCGAGGTCGCGACGCTGCTCGGGCATCTTTACTTCGACCGCCGCTGGATGACCGACGGCCTCAAGGAGTACCGCTACGCACTGAGCCTCGACGTCCGCGCCCGCACCGACCAGACCATCATCAACAACACGGTCCTTGCGCTCTCGGACTCGACGAACGCTGCCCGTGCCAGGCGCGTGCTCATCGACTACGTCGGGCGCTCGGCCATCCCGGCGCTGCGCCGCGCGGGCGACCGGCCCGAGACCCGAGATCGCGCCGAGGCCGTGCTCGCGAAGCTCGGCGCGGGCGAGAAGTAGCCTGCTTCAGCGTCCAGGTTCCGGTGAGGGTTCGGTCCGCAGGCCACAGCGACAGCGACAGCGTCGAAGCGGAAGCCGTGGTACGCGCGCACCTGCGTGGGCTGGTCGGCTTGCAGGTAGAGGATCGCGAAGGCGGGCAGGCTGTCCTTCGCGAGCCTGACGTGAAGCTCCTGCCAGCCGGCGCCACCTCACACGCGCAGGTGACCACGATGCCGTCGCGGACAGTGGCGACGATTCTCGCGAGCCTGAATGGCGCAAACGGGATGGCCTCGTGCACGACCGCCGGCCAGATCTCGTGCTGGAGCTCCAGCGTGCCGACGCCATCCGTGATGTGGATCGACTGTACGGTCGCGTCGTTCGTGGTCGCGTCGAAGGCGACGGTGGGGAGCTGGTTCGCGGTGAACGTACCCGCACGAGACGGAGCGGCCGCGCCGTCGGGCGAGCCGGACATGTCGTTCGGAGGCGAAGACGAGTCGCACGCGAGCATCAGCGTGGCGACGGGGAGAACCGCGTACTCCATGCGGGCGCGAAGCTAGTCGCAGCGCAGCGTGATCGTCCAGCCCTCGTGGAGGTAGCTTCGACGCACCGTGCCTGGCTCGCCGCACTTGCGGGCATCGTCGTCGAGGAGGCAGAGGTCGTGCGGCCCCGCCTGCGACTGGAAGCCCGCGCGGGTGCCGGGTGCGACAGCGCCGAGGCTCTTGCCGTCGAGCGTGACCACGCTCGGGCGCTTGCACTTCGTATTGTCGACGTAAAAGAGGATCCCGGAGCGCGGCTGCTGCGGCTGTGCCAGCGTCTTCGGGCTCGTGATGGGCGACGGTGACGGAACGCGCTCGACGGGGAGGTTGAGCGGCAACAGCTCGCTCGGGATCTCTGCAGGGGAGGTCGTGCCGCCCGGCGCCGACGCGCTGCCGGGCTGCGGCCACTCGTCGGCGGCTCCGACCTTCGACGTGGTCAGCTTCGGATCGCCGCGCTGCAGCAGCGTCCACAGGTCGCAACCCTGGTAGCGCAGCTCGTCGAGAAGCTGATCGTGGAACGCGACCTTCATCTCGCGGTAGTCCGTGACGAGCGCCTTGTACTGGGCGAGGACGCGGCGGACCTTCACGCGGTAGTCGGGCGTGAGGCCGATGGTCTCGCCGAGCCGGTCGTACTCGCGCACCTGCTCGAAGTGCCGGGTGAGCTCGCGCCCGAGCCGCAGGTAGTCGGAGCCGAGGCGGTAGCCCCTGGCGTAAGACGGCGCGACCGCGTCCACGGGGCAGCCGTGGCGCCCGGGCACCGGCTTCACCGCGCGGACGCCGAGCGCCACGAGCGTGTCCTGCACCGTCTTTGCGAAGGTGTCGCGGATCGTCGTCATCTGCGTGGACAGGTCGAGGAAGCGGTCGATGATGCGCTGGAAGTCCGTGGAGTCGCCGAACACGTCGTCGACGGCAGGGCGGCCCTCGAGGTGGAACCCGGCGGTGCCCGCGTCCACGGTGGGGACCGCGGCGTCCATCGGCGCGTTGGCCGCCCAGCTGCTCGCGCTCACCACGAGCGCGCCGCCGCAGACGAGGCGAGCGAGTGAGCGCAGAGTGAGCACGACACGTCGAGTATGGAGCCCACGTCGTGAACCGGCAAAAAAGCGTACTCTTGCGGACGTGACCGTCGTCTCGATGCCTGCTCTCGCGTTCGCCTCGCCGCGCAAGCTGCCCGATCCGAAGAAGCTGCAGGGGCGCGTGGCGGTGCTCGACATCGCATTCGCTGCCGACGGGATGGGCACGCCGTTCGCGACCACGCAGGCGTTCATCGACGCGCTGGCGGGGCGCCTCGCCGCGTGGGTCGACCACCACGATCACGAGCACCACGTCGACTACGCGCGCGACGAGCGCTTCGTCCTGTCGACGAAGGCGCAGCACGGCGCGTGCCCCGAGATGATCACGGTCGACCTCGTGCGCAGGCTCGGGCCGGTCGATACCGTCGTCTGCCACCTCGATCTCGACGGGCTCTACGCCGCAGCGAAGTGGATCCGCGGTGGCACGGAGCCCTATGCGGGAGCCGACGACGATGCGCGCTGCGTGGACACCCGCCTCGGCACGCCGGGGCCCATCGCCTGGAAGGTCGACAAGGCGCTGCGAGCGCGCTTCCGCGACGAGGGACTGAAGACGCGTCTGGTCCGGTACCTCGTCGATGGCTGCAAGGACAAAGGCTTCGGTGCGGAGCTCGACGAGGCCGCGGCCGAGTTCGACGCGAAGGACGGCGAGACCACGCGTCTTGCGTCCCTCTTCGAGCCACGCGGCCGCGCCGTCTACGTCGACACCGGCAAGCTTGCGAAGGGACCCTTCGACAAGACGGAGCTGCTCCTCGCGGGTCAGAAGCTCGCGTCGGTTTCCATCGTCCACGATGCCGGCATGATCACGCTCGCTGCCGCGTTCGACTCCGGCATCGACTTCGTCCAGCTCTTTGCCCTCGGCGGCGGCATGCCCACCCGCGTCTCGCTCCCCGAGTCGAGGCTGAAGGAGGCGCTCGACCTGCTCGCATGACGCGCGAGCGGGCGGTCAGCCGACGTCGAGCCTCAGGGTCGCGCCGGAACCGCCTTCGACGACGCGCACGTTTGCGAGGCTGGCCACGAGCCACGTCGCGCCTTCGCGCTGCAGTGCCGCAGCGTCCTGGGTGCCGAGCACTCCGATGACGCGACAACCGGCTGCGAGGCCCGCTGCGACGCCGGTCGCTGCGTCCTCCGCGACGACGCAGGCCGAAGGGGGAAGGCCGAGCAGCGCAGCGCCCCGACGGTAGGGCTCCGGGTGTGGCTTGCCCAGCGTCACGCTCTCGGCGCTGACGCTGTGCGCAGGCACTGGCAGCCCGGCAGTGGCCAGGCGGACCTCCAGCAAGCGGCGTGTGGCCGAGGTGACGATGGCCCAGCGCGACGGGTCCAGCGCTGCAAGGAGCGCCGCGGCGCCGGGCAGCACCTCGAGGCCGCCGAGGTCGGCCTCCTCGAGCGCCTCGATCTCGCGCAGGCCGACGGCGGGATCGAGCGCGGGCGTCCAGGCGCGGATGATGTCGAGCGCGCGCGTGCCGTGCGGGACCTCGATGGTCGCGCCGCCGGGAATGCCGTGCATGACGGCCCACTTTCGCCAGCAGCGGTTCACGCTGGCGATGGAGCTGACGAGCACGCCGTCCATGTCGAACAGCAGGCCTTCGGTCTCGACTATCATCGCCTCACGCGGCCGCCGCCGAGATCGTACCAGGCGAGGAGCCCGAGGATCTTGTAGCTCGCACCGAGCACACCCCGCAGCGTCCCCGACACCTTGGACACCCCGATGCGCTGCTTGTACGAGGCCGGCACCTCCGCGTAGCGCAGCCCGTGTCGCGCGGCCTTGATCTGCATCTCGATGGTCCAGCCGTAGTCGGCGTCCACCATGCCGAGCGCATCCAGTGACGTCTTGCGGATCGCGCGGAACGGCCCGAGATCGGTCGCCGGCAAGCCGAAGCGCGCGCGCAGCCATGTCGCCGCGATGCGGTTGCCCACGCGCTGCTGCGGCGTGAGCGCGCCTCGCTCCACGCGGCCGAGCGCGCGCGAGCCGATGACGAGATCGGCGCGACCTCCGACGATGGGGGCAACGAGCGCGGGCAGCTCGGCGGGCTCGTCGCTACCGTCCGCATCGACGAACACCACCACGTCGCAGTCGGCCGGGAGCGCGGCGATGCCCGCAAGGCACGCCGCGCCGTAGCCGCGCCTCGGCTCGGTCACCACGGTGCCGCCGGCCGCGCGTGCCACCTCCGCCGTGCGATCCTTCGAGCCGTTGTCGACGACGTACACGTGCCGCACGTGCGCAAGGAGCGCGACGACGACCGCCCCGACCGCCAGCTCCTCGTCGAGCGCCGGGATCACGACGTCTATCTTCACGGCAGCTTCACGGTGCGAGCTTGGCTCGCACGACGTGCATCACGGCTCCGCCTCGTCGCTCCGTCGCCTCGCGCAAGGGGGCACGTAGCCCGAAGCGATCGAGCAGCACGCCGAGGCTCGTCGACGAGAGACGCTCGACGAGCTTCGTCCCCTCCGCGACGACGAGCGCGCGGACCGCGGGGCGCCCCGCGTTGTGCGAGACGATCGACGCGACGAGCCCGTCGACGAGCGGGTGCGGCAACTTCGCCACCGACTCCGCGACCGTGCGATCGGGCAGCTCGGCGAGCCGCGGCAGGAGGAGGGCGAGTTCCTTGCCGACGCGGCGCGCGGTCTCGGGTGAGCTGACGACCTCGACGAGGCGCTTCTGAGCGAGGCTTACACCGAACTCGACGGCGTCGCCGATGCGCGACTCCACGTCGGCACCGAGGACACCGAAGATTCCCTTGCCCGCCGCGGTCGCGGCGCGCGCGCCCCAGCCGAAGACACCGAGAGACTTGGCGCCGCCGGTGATGCGGCTCATGAGCTCGCGCACGGTGTCCTCGAGCACGCGTCGCACCTCGGTGCGCACGGCGGCGGAGCCGAGCGCGCGCTCGACAGCCGGGCGGGGCAGCGGCGGAAGCTGGGGCAGGAGCGCGACGAGGAGCTCTAGGACGCCCGACGGGATCGCGTCGCCTACTCGCCAGGTCCACGCTTCGCTCGAGAGCCGCGCGAGCACGCCGTTGCGCACGGGTGCGTTGACCCCGGTAACGAGGTCGGCTGCGCGACCGGACACGGCGACAGCGTCGGTCATCGCACCGAGCATTGTGTCGTCGATGAAGTCGGAGAGGCGCAGCTCGCACAGCGCGTCGAAGAGCGCGAGGGCAGCCTGCGTGTCGGTCGGATTCGTCTCGGTCAACTCAGCTCACCATGGGCAATCGTCGCCCTTCGCGGAGTTGTACCGGCGAGGCACCCAGCGTGTCGAGCACCGGACCCGACGAAGTGAGGCGCCCGAACGAGAGCACGCCGGTGGGGCAGCTCTGCACGCACGCCGAGCAGCGCACGCACTCGGGGTCCGCCATCGGTTCACCTCTGTTCGCGAAGCTCATCACGTCGATCCCCTGATGGCAGACGGCCGTGCATACGTTGCACGAGATGCACTTCTTCTTGTCGGCGAAGATGCGGAACTGCCCGAGCCGCGCGTAGACGTGCATGAGGGCCGCCAGCGGGCACGCGAAGCGACACCAGACGCGGCCGGAGAACCAGAAGTAGCAGCCGACACCCACGATACCGGCGAGGAAGATGTCGACGAGGTGGTAGTAGTCGTACCAGACGTGCGCGTGGAACGTGACGTCGACGAAGCGCGCGCCGAGCTTGCCCAGCGCGCCGTGCGACCACCAGCTCGCCGCCCGCGCCACGAGGAGCAGCGTTGCCCACAGCAGGATCACCTGCCCGACGAGGTTGAGGCGGTTGTACGCCTTGCCGTGCGGCATCTTCGTGCGCTGTTCGTCGCCGAGCGTCTCGGCGAGCGCGCCGCACGAGCAGATCCAGCCGCAGTACGCGCCCTTGCCCCAGCGCCACACGATGAGCGGGATGACGACGAAGGTCTGCACGCACGACACGACAAGCCACGCCGTGAGCGGCTGGCTGTTCATCACGTTCCAGAAGAAGAGCGGCCACGCGAGGACGATGCCAAACGCTCGCCAGTACTCGCGGCCGTAATCGTAGGTGCAGATCGGAAAGAGCGCGTCGGCGACCGTCTTCATCGAGCCTTGATCGAAGGCGCCGTACGCACCCATCGTCGGCAGGACGAAGTAGGGCAGCAGCAAGAGCGGGACGACCTGCACGGCCATGAGCGTCGACGTCTGCGCGGTGATGTACGGCGTGCGGCGCTTGACGATGCGCTTCATCCCGAACACGACGATCACGAGCGAGTAGAGCAGCGAGTAGTAGAAGCCGGGCTGACGCAGCGTCACACCGAGCACCTTGCCGAGCGGCAGGGCGCCGATGTGGTCCGGAAGGTCGAACGGGAACAGCTTGTGGGCCGAGAACCAGCCGTTCAGGTCGGTGCCGGCCTTCCAGTTGTAGACGAACCAGCAGGCGGCGAAGAAGGCTGCGAACGCCGCCACGCTGGGCGCGGTCCAGTCACCGGCGATCGGGACGCCGGAGCGCCGAAAGAAGTCGAGTGGGGCCTCGCGCCCGATCATCGCGAACACGCGGTCGTTGGCGACGCGCTGCTCGCCGGCCGGCGTCTTGAGCGCGACCTCGTCCGCCGTGATGGCGAACGGCTGAGCAGAAAAAATGACCGTCGCCGTCGAGACCTTCAGCGCGTCGACGTTCTCCGGTTTCGGGCGCGAGAAGGCCTCGCCCCGATAGGCGAGCGTGACCGTCGCGCCTGCCTTCGCCAGCGCGACGGCAGCCTCGAGCGCAGAGTCTCCGCCGCCTACGACGAGCACGGCCTCGCCGCGATGATTGGCAGGGTCGTACAGTCGGTGCGTCACCTTGTCGAGGGTCTGACCCGGGCAGCCGAGCTCGCGGAAGTTTCCGCTGCGGCCGATGGCGACGATGACGCGGCTCGCGCGATACATGTCCTTGCCGGCGTGGACCAGGAGCACGTCGCCATCGCGCACGACGCGGTCGACGTTGGCGTGCACCGGCGTGATGCCGGCGGCCTCACGCTGCGCCTCCAGCTCCGCGACGAGCTGCTCCTTCACGCCGGCCGTCAGCGCGAGGTCACCCGCGGGCTTCATCTCCGTGGGGTAGGTGAAGATAGGCTTGCCCTTCGGGAAGTCGTGGATCGTCGTGAACGGACGCACCGATTCGAGCACGATCGCGCCGACGCCGAGCTTCTTCGCCTCGAGCGCCGCCGCGATCCCGGAGACGCCGCCGCCGACGATGACGAGATCGTGTTCGGCCGCGCCACGCACGAACGACTTCTCCGCGACGATGGCCTGCACGGCCTTCGCGCCGGTATCCGCGGCGATCTTGAGCAGCGGGATGCCGCCGAGATCGCCGACGACGCGGAGCCCGCGGACGCGCGTGGTCCCGTCGGGATGCACCTCGGGCAGCCGCTCGACCTTGCCGGCCGGCCAGCCGGTGTGCAGCCACTTCGCGTAGCGGGTCAGCAGCATGAGCGGCTCATCGTATGCGGAGTACGCCCGCCCGGGTGCGCAGATTCTTTCGTGCGATAATCGGCGGATGGTCACGCCCCGTCCCGAGTCGTGGAAGGTGAAGCCCAGCGACGAGTTACGCATCGGTCACGTCGTGAAGGCCCTCGATGATACCGTGCGCGCGGGCGACCTCGTGCTGGTCGGCATGTGCAACGACCTCGGGGTGCGCGAGAACGGCGGCCGCGCGGGGGCAGCCGAGGGACCGTCCGCGCTGCGACGCGCACTCGCGAAAATATCGGCGCACGTCCTCGGCGCACGCTCCCTGTTCGACGCCGGCGATCTGGGCGCCGAGCTCGGCTACGACACGATGTTCGGCGAGGCCTCCGACCTCGTCTCCGGTGCGCTCTCGGCAGGCGCGGTCGTCGTCATGGTCGGTGGCGGTCACGACTGCGCCTTCGCGACATATCGCGGGATCCGCCTGGCGGGACTCGAGCCCGCGGTGGTGAACGTCGACGCGCACCTCGACGTGCGTCCGACGCACGCGCCGAGCTCGGGCAATCCGTTCTACCGCATGCTCGAGGACGGCCTCTCGTCGCTGACGGAGGTCGGCTTGCTCCGCGCCATCAACGCGCCGTCGCACGTCGAATACGCACGCCGCAAGGGCGCGACGCTGAGCTTCTTCGATCCGCCGGCCACCGAGCAGGACCAGGTCGACGTAGCGGAGGCCGCGTTCGCGCGCGCCGGGGCCCGCGCGCTCCAGCTCAGCATCGACCTCGACGCCGTGAACCAGGCGCACGCGCCCGGGGTCTCGTGGCTCAACCCGGTCGGGCTCTCGGCGGGGACGGTGCGACGCATCGCCTGGTCGGCCGGGCGTGCCGGCGCGCGCGCTCTCGATCTGATGGAGCTCTCGCCTCCGAACGATACGGGCACCGCGGACGGTCGTGATGGAGTGACCGCGCGCCTGGCCGCGCTTCTCGTGTGCGATCTCCTCGCGGGGCTCGACGCCCGCGCAGACGCGATCTGACCCCCAAAGGCGAAAACTTGGCGCTCTCGTTTTGCGCAAAGGTTGCGTGACTGGCGCAGCGCCCCGCCCGCCGAAAAGTACACCCCCTGAGCATCGTTCTCGACGGCAGATTCGACCGATGCCGATGCGAAAAAGAGCGTGTAGATCCGCGGCGCTCGACGAAAAATCTATTGACGCAAAACGGTCGTGGGTCTAAATCCGCCCGGTCCCATGGCGACTACTTCCCACGCACTCTTCCCTCGGTGGAGCACCCACCTCGTCCGAGCAATCCTCGGCGCGGTGGGAATTGGCGCAGGCTTGCTGCTGGTTTTTGCCTTCGCTTACTTCCGCTCTCCGCTGTTCACCCGTCAGAACGAACCGCTGAACCAGCCAGTGGAGTTCGATCACCGTCACCACGTGCGCGATCACGGCATCGACTGCCGGTTCTGCCACACGACGGTGGAGAAGGGTCCGTCTGCCGGTTATCCACCGAGCGAGGTCTGCGGCTCCTGCCACGGACAGGTGTGGAACAAGAGCCCGTATCTGGCTCCGATCCGCAGCAGCCTCTTCACGAACAAGCCGCTCGAGTGGCTCCGCGTGAACGACCTGCGCGACTACGTGTACTTCAACCATTCAGCGCACGTGAACAAGGGCGTCGGCTGCGCGACCTGCCACGGCCGCATCGACAAGATGGCCGCCGTCTACAAGTACCCGCCGATGAATATGGGCTGGTGCCTCGACTGCCACCGTAATCCGAACCACAACCTGCGTCCGCGAGAGTTCATCACCTCGATGACGTGGAAGACCGACGACCCCGAGGCCGTGGGCGCCGCGGTCGCGAAGCAGAACAACGTCCATACCCGAGTGAGCTGCTCCACATGCCACAGATAGACACAACGAAGCCCCGCTTCTGGCGCAGCGTCGAGGACTTCACGTCCGGAGACAATCGCCCGAAGGCCGCGCACGGCTACCCCGAGCTCGTCGGTCGTGAGTTCCCCGTCGGTGCCACCGAGATAGATGGTGCGACGCGTCGCGACTTCCTGAAGCTGGTCGGCCTCACCGCCGCTGGCACGATGGCAGCCGGCTGCATGCGCAACCCGCCCGAGCGCATCCTGCCGTACGTGCGGCAGCCGGCGGACATCCGTCCCGGCATCCCGCTGCACTACGCCACGTCGATGTCCCACGGAGGCTACGGCGTCGGGCTGCTCGTCACGTCGCGTGAAGGCCGGCCGATCAAGATCGAGGGCAACCCGGATCACCCGGCGAGCTTCGGCGCCTCGGGCACGTTCGAGCAGGCGCTCGCCTACGGCGTGTACGATCCACAGCGCGGTAAGTCGGTGAAGCGCCGGGGAGAGCAGTCGGGCTGGAAGACGTTCCTCTCCGACGTGCAGGCGCGCTCTACCGCAGCGAAGACAGACGGCGGCAAGAAGTTCGTCTTCCTCGACGGCCCGACGGCATCGCCCTTCGATGCGTGGCTGCGCACGCAGGTCGTCAAGCAGCTCCCCGAGGCAAAGTTCGTCTCGTACACCGGCCTCGATCGCGACAGCGTGTTCGACGGCACCGAGATCGCATTCGGGCAGCGGCTCGAGGTCCGTCACGACTTCGACAAGGCACGCGTCGTGCTCGCGCTCGACGACGACTTCCTCGAGAGCGGTCCCGATCGGCTCGTCAACGCGCGCGACTTCGCGCGGCACCGCGTCCCCGAGCCCGAGGGCGCAGAGGGCGCCGCGAGCCTCGGCGGCGACGAGGGCGGCAAGCGCGAGCCCGCCGGCGAGTGGATGAATCGTCTCTACGTGGCCGAGTGCGGTTACTCGGTGACGGGCGGCCAGGCCGATCACCGGCTGCGCGTGCGCGGCAGCGAGGTCATCGCCGTCGCCGCAGCGCTGTACGCGCACCTGGTGCCCGAGGCAGCCGGCGATGTCGCAGCGCTCGCGGCGCCCTTCAGGGACTCGAAGTGGGTCGCCGCCGTCGCGAAGGATCTCGCGTCGCGTGGCGCGCAAGCCGTCGTCACGGTCGGCACGAACCAGCCCGCGGAGGTGCACGCCCTTGCTGCTGCGATCAACTCGACGCTCAAGTCCGAG
>JAYTLP010000191.1:0-5416 GCA_043729375.1 Myxococcales bacterium | reverse complement strand
GCGCCGCGGAAGACCCGAACGTCCTGTCCCGCACGCTCGGCGTAGATCGCGAACATTCGCGAGACACCATACGCCGCGTCTGACGGGGCGATGATCGCGCGGCGCGCCTCGGCGTCGAACACCGGGCGGGACGCCACCTCCGCGATAGTCGCCGAGTCAGCTGTCAGAGCCACGACACCGCTCAGATCGCCGAGCTGGCAGTAGCCCGGTGCGAACTGCGGGTCGGCTGCCATCTTCGCGTAGTGATCGCGCAGATCCTCGTTCGAGAGCGTGCCCCACGCGCGGCATCGCACCATCCTGCTTTCCGGGTCCATTGCGTACGACATCGGCACTACGCCCTCCTCTCCCTGTGCGCTCGTGGTCACGCGCACTCACTCTCCGCCCGACATCCACCAGGACACGGCTCAGGCACTCTGCTGCTCAGCTCGCCGAGCGGGGTAGTGCTGGCAAGCGGCTGGCGGAATGGCGACGCAATTCGTCACTCATGGAGAGTAGACACCCTGTCAAGGTTGCACACCCACGCCTCGCCTATCGCAGAACGAATCCCGGGTCCGTTGCCGGCCGCGTCGCCGCGTTCGCCGCGAGCCAACCAGTCATGTACATCCACCGCGTCACCCGCGTCAGCTTGGGGTAGTCGATCCGACTCGGCTCGTCACGCGGCGTGTGATAGTCGGGGTGCAGGTTCGTGGTGAAGAAGAGCGACGGGACGCCGCGCTCCGCGTACGGCACGTGGTCACTGCGGAAGTACCATCCCTCGGGATGCGTCGGACGGTCCCAGAGCGAGTCGATCACGAAGCGGCTCGTTGTCCGGTTGGCGTCGAGCGCCATCTGCACGAGCGCGCTCGAGTTGCGGTGCGGCGGCTGCGACCCGAGCAGCGCGGCGGTGTCCGGGTTGTTGCGCCCCACCATGTCGCCATTGATCACCGCCGCGATGCTCGCGAGCGGCACCACCGGATGCGCCACGTGATAGCGCGAGCCCAGCAGCCCACGCTCCTCCGCGCCGTGGAAGATGAACAGCGCCGAACGCCGGCCCGGCTGCTTCCTGAACGCCCGGGCGATCGCGAGGATCGCCGCACTCGTCGACGCGTTGTCGTCCGCGCCGTTCCAGATCGAGTCGCCCGCCACCGTGTAGCGCACGCCGTCGTGGTCCTGGTGCGAGCTGAAGACGACGTACTCGTCGCGCAGCTTCGGGTCCGTGCCGCGGATCTCGCCGATCACGTTCACCGACGGGCTCTCGAAGCTCTCGCTGCGCAGCCGGATCTCCACCGCCTGCCCCGCGGAACGCCAGTCGGCGAGTGCAGCGCCGTGCACGAGCAGCACGGGCACCGGCACGGGCACCGGCGTCGTCGGCGTAGGCACCGGACGAGCCCCAGCCGCCGGCGCGCGCGTGAAGCGTGGCACGCCGCCGACCACGTCGTACGCGCCGCGCTGCTGCGTCTTCACCACGCCGTCGAACGCGAGCTCCGCCGTCGAGTCGGCGACGACCACGACGGCCACTGCGCCGCGCCTCGTCAGCGCCGTGCCCATCTGGCCGAGCGCGGCGCGCGTGTAGTTGTACTCGGGCGTGTTGGTAGTGCTGCGAATCAGCGCAGCCGGCGGGGCTGCGAGCCGCGCCACCGCGATCAGCCCGCGCACGCTCACCGTGCTGTCGAGCGGATTCTCCAGGAAGACCGTGTTCGCCGAGACGTCGACGGCCGCGTTGGTCGTCGGCGCGACGTCGCTCCAGAGCGCGAGCGTGCGCGCGCCGAGGCGCACGGAGCTGTTCGGCGAGGAGATGCGCGTGCGGCGCATGTTCCACCACTGGTAGTAGCTACCCATGTCGCCCTTGGGCGCGAGCCCGATGCGGCGCATCTCGTCAGCCAGCCAGACGGACGCGCGCAGCTCGTCGAGCGTGCCCGCCTCGCGGCCGCGCAGCTCGTCGCCCGCCATGGCGTAGAGATCCCGCTTGACGTCGGCCTCGCGAATCGCCGACATCCCCGCGGGCGCTCGGCTCGCTGGCGCCTGTGCCGCGAGCGGTGCGCCGGCAACAAGCAGCGTGGCGATCGCGGCAATCGTGGTGAACGCGTTGATCGTCTTGATCGTGGTGCGCCGATTCCGCCTCATGCGATGCTCTCCGGCTCGAGCGTCTGCTCCACGGCCTTGCCGTCGACGACGGTCACGTGATACACCTTGGCCTCCTTGCGTGCGTGCACCACTCGCTTCACCTGCGTCCCCTCGAAGTAGATCCCCGCATCGTTGTCGCACGCGTAGCCGGGCTTCATCTCGCCCGAGGCGATCAGCTTCTGATACAATGGCCGCCGTCCAGCCTCGGCATCGTAGTGCGGGCTGTGGCTTCCCGGCAGGAAGCCGAGGCACTTCACGATGGACAGCTCCGTGGGCCGCGAGTCGGTGGTGCCCTCCTCGAACCAGCAGAGCGAGCCGGCGCTCGCGCCACCGAGCACGATCCCCTTCTCCCACGCCTGGCGGAGGACTACATCGATCCCCTGCGCCTTCCAGATCGCCTGCTGGTTCAGCGTGTTGCCCCCCGACGCGATGATCCCGTCTACCGAGAGCAGCACCTCGTCCCAGCCACGCTTCTGCGAGAGGCTCTCGATGAAGCTGGTCTGCACCTGCGGCTCCACCTCCAGTCGCGCGCACTGCGCATAGAAATTGATGATCGACCGCGGGTCATCGGCCGTCGCGGTGGGCAGATAGAGAATCTTCGGGCGTGTCTTCCCCGTGAGCGCCGCCATGTACCGGATGAACACGTCGTTGAAGTTGCCGCCGGCGATGAGGATCTTGCGCGTGACGGCAGCGGGCGTCTCTGTGTGGAGCATGTCTGCGAGCACGTGTGAATGACGACCGGGAGACGGAAGCTGCCCCGTGCCGAGCGCGACGGCGCCAAGGGCCGAGGAGGCGATGAAATCTCTACGTTGCATGAGTCGAGTGGCTCGGCGAACGGGTTGATGCGGCGCCGAAAGTTGGCGCGCGTCGCGCAGTGTGTCGAGCGGCATCAGCAGCAGAGGACTGCACTACACTTGAAGGTTGCCGAGGCCAGGCATTCGTCACCACTGTTGAGCAACCCTAACGGATCAGTATGCCCCCCACCCAACGAGAGCTCCACCAGCGCCTCGGCATCGGGATGCGCGCCAATCATGCGCGTGTCGCCGAACTCGCGCGGCCGCTCGACCCCGAGCGCCTCGTCCGCAGGCCCACACCCGGCAAGTGGAGCGTCGCCGAGACCGTGGAGCACCTGCTGCTGATGGACGAGCTGTTCCTCCCCGTCGTGCTCGCGCACGTGCGAGGTGCCGGCGCCCGCGCCGGGACCCGCGCGGGTGTCGACGCTGCCGCGCCGCTCCGCCAGTTCCGCCCCACCTTCCTCGGCCGGATGGTCGTCGGCAGTCTTGAGAAGCCCAAGGCGCTCGTCGCGCCAAAGGTTGGACGCCCGCTCACACCGCGCGCTGCCGTCATCGAACAGTTCCTCACCGAGGACTCCCGCTACCTCGCCGCGATGGACGATGCCGCCTCGCTGGACTGGAGCGCACACCGCTTCGCGCCGCCCATGGCGCCGTGGATACCGCTCCGGCTCAACCTCGGCGACGCGTTCCGTGTGCACGAGGTGCATGTGCGACGCCACATCGCGCAGATCGAGCGGACCATCGCCGCCACGGCGTAACGGTTTGACGGCGCTCCCATGACCCTTCGCCTCCTTCTCGCCGGCTCCATCTGCTCGCCCTCGCCGTGGGTCTCGCTGGCGTCTGGGCGCGTGCCCGTGCACTCCGCGACTCGGTGCACGACGCCGGTGACGAGGGGGCACTGCGCCGCGCGTTCATCGGCGACGCGTGGTGGGGCGTGGCGGCGCTCGTCTGGCTCGTCACGGGCCTCTGGCGGCTGCTCGCCGGCACCGAGAAGAGCACGTCGTCCTACATGGGCAATCACGCCTTCGCGCTCAAGATGGCGCTCTTCGTCACCATCGGCGCGCTCGAGATCTGGCCGATGATGACGCTCATGCGCTGGCGTGCGAAGAAGGCCGTCCCCAACCCGCGCGACGCGGGACGGATCGAGATCATCAGCTACGTCGAGTGCGTGCTCGTCGTCGTGATCGTCCTCGCTGCGGTCAGCATGGCGCGCGGCGTAGGCACGGTAGTGACGGCCCCGGGCACGGCCGCAAGCACTGTGCGCGACGACCGCGGGGCGACATCGGCCAGCGATTACTCGGCCACCTCGGTGAGCACGGGTGACGACCCACCGCCCATGGTGCCCAGCGGTGTCGAGACGGTGACGAGCGAGGATCTCGCCCTGCTCGCACGAGAGATCGCGATGCCGCTCGACAGCGTGAATCCCGCCGCGCTGCACAGCAGCTTCAACGAGCGCCGCGGCGGCGGCGTGCGCGCGCACGAAGCGCTCGACATCATGGCGCCGCGCCGCACGCCCGTGAAGTCGGCTGCTCGAGGGCGCGTGCTCAAGCTGTTCACGAGTGCCACGGGCGGGCTGATGGTCTATGCCGCCGACTCGTCCGAACGCTTCATCCTCATGTACGCCCACCTGGACGGCTACGCACCGGGGCTGCGCGACGGCAGCGCGCTCACGCGCGGACAGCTCATCGGCTTCGTCGGATCCACCGGCAACGCGTCGGCCAGCGCACCGCATCTCCACTTCGCGATCGCGCGCAGCGCCGACGTGAAGCGCTGGTCGCGCGGGCGCGCCGTCGATCCACTACCCGTGCTCCAGGCGGCCGCGGGGGGAACGCCCGCGCGCTGAGCAGTGGGCAGTGCCCGTGTTCAGGTGGCCGCGAGCGCCGGCACTGTCGCGGCGCGTTCGCAGTTGGCCTGCATCGTTGCGAGGCCGGCCTCGAAGTCCCGGCCCACTAGCGTGTCCATGTTCACGAACACGCCGAAGAGCTTCGCGATGAACGGGCTCTGTCCCTGCATGCTCCACGTCACTCGCGTGGCGTCGCCATCCGGCGCCAGAGTGAACTCCGTGAGGTTGTGCGCAACGAACGGCTTGCTGAAGTCGAGCTTGATCTCGACGCGCGGCGCGGGATCGATGCGTAGCACCTCCATCCGTCCCGCGCCGGCCTTCTTGTTTCCCGACCACTCGTAGGTCGCGCCAACGCCACTCGCCGCGCCACCGAACGTCCGCGTCATGGATGGGTCGATCTTCTCCCACGGTGACCACGCCGCCCACGCGTGAAAGTCGTCGATCATCGAGAGGATGCGATCCGGCGCAGCGGAGATCCGCGTCGAGCGCGAGATGCGGAAGTCGCCCGGGCGCGAAGCAGCGAATGCGAGCACGCCGACGACGAGCACGACCACGAACGTGATGGCGAGAGGAAGCAGCATGGTGGCCACGACGCGAGTGAAAGGTGCGGACCAGAGCGAGTGAGCGTGAATGCTCTCGGCTCAGTCTGCCACATCGGCCCTTCTTGCGACAGGTG
>JAYTLP010000190.1:0-9847 GCA_043729375.1 Myxococcales bacterium | reverse complement strand
GGTGAACATGGCGTCCGCGAGCGGCTGGCGGTTCGCTGCAGCGGAGCCCAGCACGAGGTAGCGCCCCGGTTGCGCGGGCGCGGATGCGCCGACGAGCACCGTGACGCTGCCGGCCGCCTCCTGTAGCTGCGTCTTGTCGATGTCGACGATGCGATAGCGCGGGTTGGCTCGCAGCACCTCGCGCACGTAGCGACCGCTCGGGCCGTCTGCGTAGAGGCGCACCGGGTACTCGGCCTCCGGAGAGAGCAACGCGTAGGCCACATCGTCCTGCGCGAGCGCGTCGAGGGCTCCCTCGATCTCGATGCCGTAGAGCTCGGCCTTGAGGAGGCCGATGCCGCGCTCCTGGATGACCGTGGGCAGCGCGACGGTCTTGCGCTCACCGCTGCCGAGACGAACGTCGTCGAGCTGCGCGAGCTGGCCGTCGATGGTGACGCGGAGCTGGGCGTGCGCGCGCGTCGCTGCGAAGCTGCGAACCTCGAGGAGCACGTCGTAGCGTCCGGGATTGGCGGGTGCCGCGCGCACGCCCAGCAGCGTGATGCCGATGTTGGCGGCGGGCGCGCCGAGCGAGACAACGCGCGCCTCGT
Source organism: Myxococcales bacterium (assembly GCA_043729375.1). Taxonomy (GTDB): domain Bacteria; phylum Myxococcota_A; class Polyangia; order Palsa-1104; family Palsa-1104; genus JBDTCO01. The sequence continues at coordinate 9,263 of JAYTLP010000190.1, read as the reverse complement.
CGGCCTCGTCGAGCGCCTCGGCGCCATCGGTGAAGACCGACACGGAGTGAGGATCTGCCACGAGGCCGTGCGCGATGCTGACGGCCTCGCGCAGGCGGCCCTCGCAGGCGCAGCCCTCGAGCTGGGTGATGCGGGCGCGCACGGCGTAGTGATCGCGCGTCGGTGCGGCGAGGAGCCGCGCCTCACCGCCCGAGGTCACGAGCGCGACCTCGTCAGCGTCGGAGACGCGATCCATGAGCTCGAGCGCGCGCTGCTTGGCGGCGGAGAAGCGGTCGCCGCGAGGCAGGCGCTTCGCCAGCATCGAGGCAGACGTGTCGAGGACGATGACCTGGACGCTCGGCTTGCGACCTACCAGCGGCCGGCCGAGCGCGAGCGCGAGCAATGCGACGACGAGGACCTGGAGCACGAGCGAGAGCAGCTCGAGCACGCGACGACGACGCGTGCCCACGTCGGCCTCCGCGAGCACGCGCTTCCACAGCGGCGAGAACGCGACGACGACACGACGCCGTCCCCACTGCCGGAGATACAGCAGCACCGAGGCTGTCACGCCAGCGGCGGCGAGCAGTCCGACCCAGACGGGCCCGAGGCCGAGGAACATCATCGCGAGCTCCTCACGAGGCAACTCATCGAACGAGGACTCCGCGCCGGAACATGTCGATGAGGAAGTCCTGGAAGGGCTGATCGGTCCGAGCACCGACGGTCTGGTAGCCGAATGCGGCAGAGAGCCGCTGCAGCTCGGCGTAGTGCTGCACGAGCGCGGCCTTGTACGCAGCGATGGTGCCCGGTGTCATCCGCGCGGTCTCGAAGCTGCCGGTCTCACAGTCCACGAGCTCGAAGTCGCCGCGCAGTGTGGGCTCGACCTCTTCCTTCTCGTTGATCGTCACGGACGTGACGAGGAAGTGGTTGTGGTGGAGGATCTTGATGGCCTGCCCGTAATCGGCCGGGTCGAAGAAGTCGCTGAGAATGATGACGAGGCCACGACGCGTGTAGCGCTGGGCGAAGTGGCGCACCGCGTACGTGAGGTCGGTCTGACCGGTGGGCTCGATACCATCGAGGCGCCGCAGCACTTCGACGAACCTGCCGCGACCATGCAGAGGGCGCGCGGAGACGTCGACGTCGCGCGAGAACGGCACGAGGGTGACGCGATCCTGGGAGCCGAGGGCGATGTACGCGAGCGCAGCGGCGATCTTCTTCGCGTAGAGCAGCTTCTCGGGCTTGCCGCGCCCCATCGACGCAGACGTGTCGAGAAGGACGTAGATGTTGATATCCGCCGACTCCTCGAACAGCTTGATGATGAGGCGGCGGTGCTGGAGGTATGCCTGCCAGTAGAGCTGACGGATGTCGTCGCCCATGGAGTACGGCCTGAAGTCGGCGTACTCCTGGCCGGTGCCGAAGCGCCGTGATCGCCGAAAACCCAGCAGCTGACCACCGAACAGTCGCCGGGCGGCGATGTTCACGTACTCGAGCTGGCCGAGGAAGTCGACGTTGTCGCTGAGGCGCTCCATCTACCGAGCTATCGCGCCGGACCTTCCTGCACCTGCTCGAGGATCTGCTCGACCACCTGCAGCGCAGTGACGCTGTCTGCCTCGGCCTCGAAGTTGAGGACCATGCGGTGGCGCAGGACGGAGATCGCCGACTTCTTGATGTCCGCCGAAGACACGTGGTAGCGACCCTGCGTCATCGCCCAAACGCGTCCCGCACTCACGAGCGCCTGCGCGCCACGTGGACTGGCGCCGTACCGGACGTACTTCTTGACGACGGGGTTCGATTCCTCGAACTGGGGGTTGGTCGCGCGGTACAGGCGAATCGCATAGTCGCGTACCGGCGCGGCGATCGGCATGCGAGTGACGGTGTCCTGCATCTTCAGGAGCTGCTCACCAGGGATCGGCTTCGCGTGGTGCGGCATCATCATCGAGGGATCGAGGATCTGCCGCATGTCGGCCATCTGCGGGTGATCGATGACCAGCTTGAAGAGGAAGCGATCGAGCTGGGCTTCCGGCAGCGGGTACGTGCCTTCCATCTCGAGCGGATTCTGCGTTGCGACGACGAAGAACGGCCGCGGGAGCGGGTGCGTCTGACCGTAGAGTGTGACGGTGCGCTCTTCCATGGCCTCGAGCAGCGCCGACTGCGTCTTCGGCGTGGCACGGTTCACCTCGTCGGCGAGGAGGATGTTGACGAACACGGGGCCGGGCTGAAAGCGCGTGCTCCCCTCGGTCGACAGCACGTTGGTGCCGAGGATGTCGACGGGCATGAGGTCGGGCGTGCACTGGATGCGCCCGAACTTCAGCGAGAAGATGTCGGACAGCGCCTTGACGAGCCGCGTCTTCCCGAGGCCGGGTGCGCCCTCGAGGAGCACGTGGCCGCCCGCGAGGATGCCGACGACGAGGCTCTGGACCACGTCGCGCTGTCCGACGATGGTCTTCCCGAGCGAGGTCTCGATGCCGCGGAACAGCTCTCCGAAGGCCTGTACGTTGCGCTCTACTTGCTCGGCTTCCATTGTTGATCCCAGTCCTGCTGCAGGTTGGAGAAGTAGGTACGGATGGCCCCCGCGTACTCGGCGGGGATTTGCTCTCGCTGCACTTCGGTCTCCGCGATACGACGCGTGGTCTGGAGCTGCTCGCGATACGCGTTCTGTGCGCCCTTGTCGGCGGCGGAGGCGGCGGCGACGAGCTGACGCACCGGCGCGCCGACCCACGGCGAGCCGACCCGCTCGTCGCCCTTGGTCGCGGGCGACTCGGGCGAGCCGCCCTTGTAATTCGGGTCGGTGGCGTTGCCCGGCGCAGGGGAGCCGCCGGCCGTCGGCTCGCTGTCGGGCTCGCTTCCGGGATGGCCGGGCGTGCTCTCCTCGGGTCCGTTCGTGCCGACCCCCGCGCCACCGTCCGCTCGTCCACCACCAGCCGGCGGCCGTGGCACGTCGCCGACGACGAAGTTGCGCGTCTGTTTCGTCACGTCACGCTGCACGGCAGCGAGCATGGTGCGTACCTGGCTGATGAGCTTTTGCGCATCGTGCTCGGCTGCGACCTGCGCCGCGAGGGTGGGCTGCACCCGCGCGATCGCTGCTGCCGTGGCCTTGTCCTGACGCGGGTCCGCAATCGTGTCGGCCGCCTGCTCGAGCTGCTGCGCGAGCTGCTTGTTGCCCGTGGCCTGGGCCAGCTCCTTCAGCACACCTTTCAGCTCGTCGCGCTCCTCGGGAGACAGCGGGGGCGGCACCTGGCCACTCAGCGCCTTCTCGATGTCGGCGAGCGCGCTGGCCGCGGCCTGCCCCTGCCCCGACTGGACACCGTTCAGAAACGCGCGCGCACGCTGGGTGCTCGGGTCGCCGATCTGCAGCGCGGCCTGGATGACGCTGGGATTCTCGCGCTCGTACGCGTCGAGCTGCTGCGTTTCCGCCGACGTGCGCGCGATGACGGACTCCTTCGACACGCTCTGGCCCTGCAGATCGCCGAGCAGCTTCTTCGCTTCGCGCGCGGCCTCGACGAGGCGCGGATCGGCCTTGGTGGTCGCGGCCGACATATCGTCGAGCGACTTACCCCAGCGCGTCGCGAACTCGGGCGAGATCATGACGACCGCATGCCCATCGTCCTGCGGCCGCTTTCGACGCTGGTAGTCGAGCGCACCCGTGGCCACGGCGAGCAGCACCGCCGGCGCGAGGATCCACAGGCGCTCGAGTCTCACATCGAGGAGCCGGATCTGGGTGGTAGAGAGCCGGACGACGAGCGCGTTGATGCACGCCTGCTCGAAGCCGGTCTGTGCGGGATCGGGGAATGCGAGCGCGGAGACGAGGTGGTCGCCGAGCTGGTTGGCGTCGTCGATGCGCTTTGCCCAGAACAGCATGCTGCGGGCCTGGCGCCGCTGCTCGAAGAGGAACGCCAGCACGAAGGCGATCAGCACGAGCAGCACGAGCGCGAGCCGGCGCGGACGCGACAGCACGAGGTTCGGCAAGCCGATGCGGAAGATTGCGAAGACGACCGCAGCAAACAGCAACGCCTCGATGACCGCAGCTATCATCGTGGCAAGCAGCTGCTTGCGACGCTGACCGTCCACGATGCTCTCGAGCTGCGCGCGTACCGGGGTCAAGGTGCCCCGGCGAGGCAGGTGTCAGCGAAGAAGATCAACCCTGCTGCGCGTCTGCTTCCATGGCCTTGCGCAGGCTGAGGGGTCGCATGTCGGTCCATACATCTTTGATATGCGCCAGGCACTCGGCCTTGGGTCCCGTCTTGCCGACCTCGCGCCAGCCAGCGGGGGCCTCGCGGTCCGCGAACCAGATCGAGTACTGCTCCTCGTGATTTACAACAACCTTGTACGTGCGGTTGTCTTCGTCGTCTGCGCTCATCGCCCGGAGACATTATACCAGCGTGAAGCGAGAATCCAGGACCGCCGACAGCGACCCGCCGGTCGGGACGTGGAGCGCCGCGCACACGCCGAGCACCGGTGTCGTCACGATCGGGCCGAGCTCTTTCTTCGTCGACCCGAGCAGCGCGTAGCGCAGCGCGGGTCGCAGCGCGTCCTCGACGGCGAACTCGTGAGGCGTGTCCTGGTGGTGCACCCGCGGCTGGCGCACCGAAGACTCGAGCGTCAGGCCATCGCCGAGGACGGCCTGCGCCACCTGGAAGATGAGCGTGGGGATGCGCGGGCCCCCCGATCCCCCGATGACGAGCTCGACGGGGGACGTGCGCTGCTGGTTGCGGAGAAACATGGTGGGCGTCATCGAGCTGACCGGGCGCTTGCCCGGCTCGAGGCAGTTGTCCTTGCCATCGGCGAGCTCGTACCAGTTGGGCGCACCGTCCGCGAGGCTGAAGTCGTCGATGCTGTTGTTGAGGAAGAAGCCGCCGCCGTCGACGACGAGCTTGGCGCCGAAGATCGTGTTCAAGCTGTACGTGTTCGAAACCGAGTTGCCCGCCGAGTCGATCACATTGAGGTGTGTCGTGTTCTGCTCGCCGCCGAGTCGCGTATCGACTTCGGCCAGCGTCCTCTCCAGCTTGGCGAGATCGCCGCGTACGAAGCCGCGCTCGGCGATCTCTCGCGCGCGGGCCTGCGTCGCCGGCGCGAGCCGATCCGGATCGCCGAGCAACGCGCCTCGCAGCTTGAACGCCACGCGCATCACGCGGCCGTACGCGGCATGCCGCGTGGCGCTGTTCGGCTCGGTCGACGACAGCCCCTCGGCCTCGAACAGACCGAGACACGCGAGGAGCACGATGCCACCACCCGACGGCAGCGACGGCGCGACGACCGCACGCCCGAGGAAGTTGCGGTGCAGCGGGTCGCGCCACACGGGGGCGTACGCGCGAAGGTCGTCCAGCTCGAGCACCCCGCCGTACGCCTTGACGGTCCGCACGACGCGCTCCGCCAGCTCGCCTTCGTAGAAGGTACGTGGGCCCTCCTCGGCGAGGCGCTCGAGCGACCATGCGAGCTCCGGCTGCACGAACAGCTCTCCGGGCAAAAGCGGCTTGCCGTCTGGCAGGAAGGTCCGCGCGGTCGGCTCGAACTCGGAGAACATCTCCGTGTACAGCTCGAGGTAGCGCGACTGTCGCGTCGTCAGCCACACCCCGCGGCGCGCCAGCTCGATCGCGGGCTCCACGATCCGACGCCAGCTCCAGGTGCCGTGCTTCGCGAGCGCCTCCGCTAAACCCGCGACGGTGCCCGGTGTTGCGACAGGCAGGCCACCGCGCGTGGCCCGCCGCTCGTCACGCGCGCCCTCGTGCAGGAAAAGATCGGCGGTGAGCCGCCGCGGCGCAGTCTCGCGGAAGTCGAGGAAGCGGGTCTCGCCGTTCGTCGGCTTGTACAGGAGGAAGCCGCCTCCGCCGAGGTTGCCGGCCTGCGGATATGTGACGGCGAGCGCGAGGGACGTGGCGACCGCGGCGTCCATTGCGTTGCCGCCCTGACGCAGCACGCGCGCGCCGACGGCCGACGCCGTGGCGCAGTAGGACACGACACAGCCATTCGAGAGAGTGGCCGTCGGCTGCGGAGAGCTGGGACGCATGCAATGCAAAACGATATCATGCGCAAGGATGAATGCTGCCGACGACTCCGGTTTGCGACCGGCCCTGCAAGACGATGCCTGGACACAGCTCGACCAGACCTTGCGGGATCGGCCGTTCCTGAGGTCGGAGGGACTGGCCGTGCAGGTGACACGGCCTGCCGTGTGCGTCCCGTGGCTCGTCGAGGAGGCGACACAGCTCGTGCAGCGCTTCGATCGGTTCTACCGCGCCATAATCGACGCGACGGGTGCGCTTGCGGACGAGCCGGCACGGCAGATCGGCGAGCCGTACGAGCGCATCGCGGAGCTCGAGGGCGAGCGGCCTCCGATCGTGCTCGGGCGCTTCGACTGCGTGCTCGACGCAACCGGCAAGCTCCGGGTCATCGAGCTCAATCCCATCGGCGTTGCGACGATACACCTGCGTGCGGTCGCGTACATGGCGCACGCGCTCCACAAGAAGGGGGACCCGTTCGCGCTGCGTCTGGACGCTTTCGCGCGCGCGAAGACCGCGAGCATCCGCCGGTACGTCGACGAGACGCTCGCGAACAAGCCCGAGCGCCCCGTCCTCGGGCTCCTGCTCATGCCCGGCATGCACCGCGGCTCGAAGCTGCAGTGGTTGCACGAGCTGCGGAGCGCGGGCCTCGACCCTGTGATCGGTACGCCGGCAGACGTGCGCGTCGACAAGCGCGGGCTCCTGGTCGGTTCGACTCGCATCGATGCGCTGTGGTCGGACTGGTCCCTCTATTTCGGCTACCAGCAGCAGCGCTACGAGCAGACGCGCTTTGCGTCCAAGATCGGCGACTACTCCAATGCCGGAGCGTCGTCGGAGGCAATGCTACGCCTGCCGGGCTTCGCCGAGGCCCTTCGAGATCGCGCGTTCACGATGGTCTCGCCCGTCCGCGCGTATCGCGCGCTGTCGAAGGCGCTCCTCGCCTGGATCGACCGACCCGAGCTCCCGCTCTCCGCCGATGACCGCGCATGGCTGCACGCCCACGTCGCCGAGACGGTGGATCACCGCGCGCGCGCCGGTGCCTTCACGCCGGAGGAGGCGCGCCGCCGTCGCGCGGAGCTCGTGCTCAAGCCCTGCCGCTTCGGCGGGTCGCACGGCGTGCTCATCGGCCGCGACGTCGCGGCAGACGCGTGGGCACACAAGCTCGACGAGGTGTGGGCCGACCCGGAGTGGGTGCTCCAGGCGTTCGTCCCGCCCAACCGCGACGCGTCCGGCGCACAGCTCTCCTACGGGGTCTACGACTACCTCGGCACACAAGGTGGCATCCTCGTCCGCTCCGCCGACGCCACGATCATCAGCGCCCGCACCGCAGGGCTCGTCGCCGCAGTCGGACGCTAGCGGGCCCGGGGCGCCGCGCCCGCGTGCCCCGCGCGTACGGACCGGTCGACATAAATCTTTCGGGGTTCCAGAAAGGCCGATACGATAACCGCCTAAGGAGTATCCATGACAGCCAAGCTCATCGACGCCTTGCTAGACCGTGGCGACCGTACCGCGAAGCCGCGCACAAACGGCCTCACGCTCATGATCGACAAGGGTCAGATGGGCATTCGGGCCATCGACGACTTCGCCGAGGTCGCCAGCGGCTACTGCGACTACGCGAAGATCGCGTGGGGCTCGTCGCTCATCACGCAGAACCTCGAGGCGAAGATCGAGCGCTATCGCCACCATGGCATCACGCCGATGCTCGGAGGCACGCTGTTCGAGTACGCGTACCTGCGCGGGCGCGTGCCGCAGCTCCTCGACTTCGCGAAGCACCACAAGCTGCATATCGAGCTCTCCGACGGAGTCATCGACATGTCCCACAAGGACAAGCTGATGTGGCTCGAAAAGTTCGGGAAGCACGTCGAGGTGTTCTCCGAGATCGGCGGCAAGATCGATCGGCAGGCGCGCGACTGGAAGACGGTCGTCCACGAGGAGCTGGCCGCCGGCGCACACAAGATCGTCGTCGAGGGCCGCGAGATCGGGCCAGTCGGTCAGGACATCCGCTCCGACTTCGTCGACGAGGTCATCGAGGCCACGAGCCTCGACAAGCTCGTGTTCGAGGCGTTCGAGCGCAAGCAGCAGGTCTGGATGATCAAGCGCTTCGGCGCGAACGTGAACCTCGGCAACATCCCTCCCACCGATCTCCTCACGCTGGAGTCCTTCCGGCTCGGCCTCAAGGAGCACACCCTCCTCCACACCTTCGAGCGCTCGCACGTTGCGCAGAAGGCCTAGCCTCGCCGCACTGATCCTCGGCGCAGGCCTCGCGCTCTGCACGCCGGGGCGCGCAAGGGCCGAGTCGCATCCGCAGGAGCTGGGCCTCGGCGAATCCTACGATCTCGCGCTGCGCACGAGCGAGCAGGTGCAGGTCGCAGCCGGCCAGCGCGACCTCGCGGACACGACGTACACCCAGCAGCTCACCCTGGTCGCACCGACGGTCGCAGGGACGCTCAGCGGTCGCTACCAGAACAATGCGAAGGCGCAGGCCGTGGCGGGCCTCCCGCCCGGCGTGGGCATCCAGGCGCCGTATCAGATAAGCGCGCTCGCCACGATCACGCAGCCCATCTTCCGCAGGCAGATCTTCGACGCGCGTCGCCAGGCAGCGCTCGGCATCGACGGCGCCGAGCAGGCTCTCGTACGCGCGAAGCAGCAGCTCATGTTCGACGTCGCGACGATCTTCATCGGCGTGCTCGAGGCGCGCACGCAGGTGATCATCGCGCAGGGCGCAGTCCAGCGCGCCGAACAGCAGGTCACGGCCGCGACCGACAAGCAGAGGGCCGGCGCCGCGCTGCTCACCGCCGTGCTGCTCGCGCAGATCGAGCTCAACCGAGCCCAGGTCAGCGTCAACACGGCCGAGGGTGCTCTCAAGCAGCAGCAGTCCATGTTCGAGCGGCTCATCGGCGTGGCGCCACCGTCGGTGCTCACGCTGCCGCCGACGCCCTCGCAGGAGGCGCTGACCCGGGCCATGGAGCGGGCGCCGAACGACCGTCCCGACCTGCGCGCGCTGCACTTCGCGACGCTGCAGTCGCGTGCCGTGGTGAGCCAGCTGCAGTCGCAGATCCTCTGGCCCACGCTCGACGTGACCTTCACGGGCGGCTACATCGTCACCGCGCTCTCGTCCGGCTCCAACGACTTCAGGTTCCCCACGTACGGCGTCAGCGGCGTACTCACGATCCCGCTGTTCCAGCAGGGCAACGAGTGGGTCAACGTCAAGCTGCAGAAGCAGCGCACGTACATCGCCGCGTACAACGAGTCGCTGCTGCGGCGACAGGTCGGCGACGACGTCCGCCAGGCGCT
>JAYTLP010000189.1:0-2918 GCA_043729375.1 Myxococcales bacterium | reverse complement strand
CTTGACACCAGCGCGGCCGCGGGGATAAATGCCGTGCAGTTCAGTTGCGCGCGTAGCTCAGTGGTAGAGCATTACCTTGACACGGTAAGGGTCGGCAGTTCAATCCTGTCCGCGCGTACCAGGTTCCTCGTCGGTGAAGCTGAGTTTTTTTCAGGCTCGGGCTGGCCCTATCTTTTATGGGCCGGTTGCTTCGGGAGCTCGACGCGGGCCGTGCCGGCGGCCATCTCGTCCGCCGCAACGTCGAAGAGCTCTGCGACCTCGGGCTCGAGCCTGCCGGCCTTGGCAGCCGCGATGAGCGCCCGGTGCTTCTCGACGTAGCCGGCGAGCGTGATCCCTTGCTCGAGGCCCACCTCGCGGGCGTAGCGTCCATCGGCGAGCTGCGCAACCGTGGTGGGCAGCGAGAGGTCCGCGGCGCCATCGATCAGCGGGCCGGGCTTGCTGCCGTGGGGCACCGAGTAGCGCAGGGCGAGGATCCCGCGATCGTCGATGACCACGGGGATGGTGAGGCCGAGCCGGTGGGCGACCTCCCCGACGTGCGCGCGGTCGGCGTCGCCCGAGATCTCGTCGGCGCTCACGGCCACGACGGCCACGTCCGGATCGCGCGAGAGCGTCGTACCCAGGGCCTGCACCATCGGGAGCTCGTCCATGCAAGGCTGGCAAGACGTTGCCCACAGCGCGATGAACGTGACCTTCTTCCGGTAGGAGGCGAAGGAGACGCGCGTGCCATCGAGCGTCGTCACGTCGAGCGGGCCGGCCGGCGCTGCGACGGCGAGATCGCGGACCGCCGGGGCGGGCTCGACGGAGTGCGAGCTGTGACAGCCGCAGAGGAGAGCGACCAGCGCCAGCGCACGCATCGGTGCACGCTACCAGAGGTCCGCACGCAGCATCCGACCCGTCTCGACTCGAAAGGATCGCGCACATGGCCCACCACATCGAGGTTGCTGCCTCCGGTCGCGCGACGTGCAAGACGTGCATCGAAAAAGACATCCTGCGCCTCGGCGAGGAGTACGCGAGCCAGTTCGGCGACGACGGCCTTGCGGTTCGCTGGCATCACCTCGGCTGCGCGGCCGACGCCTTGCCGGAGCAGTTGCGCGAGGCGATGGCCAGCTACGACGGCGAGATCGCCGACCGCGCAGCGCCAGAGACGAAGCTTGCCTCCGTGAAGCCGGCCGCCGCCGAGGCCAGCGGCGCGCTGCCGACCGCAGACCTCGCTCCGACGGGCCGCGCCAGGTGCATCCAGTGTGCGGAGGCCATCGAGGAGGGGACCGTGCGAATCGCCGTCGAGCGCGAGGTCGAACGCGGCGGCTTCGTCGCGACGGGCGCGGGCTACCTCGACCCTGCGTGCGTCGAAGGTCGGGCTGGCGACGACCTCGCGGATCTCGTGGCGCGCGTGCGCGAGCACCCGGCGCTCCCGACGTTGCCCCAGCCGTTTTGACGACGCGAGACGTCACGACGACTTCGTGATACGCACTCGCCGTGGCCGACAACCAAGCGCCGAGCGCGCCTCTCGACAAGCTCCGACACTCCGCCGCACACGTCCTCGCGGACGCCGTGCAGCGCCTCTGGCCCGACTCGAAGCTCACGATCGGGCCGCCGATCGAGACGGGGTTCTACTACGACTTCGACGCCTCGCACACGTTCTCCGAGGAGGACCTGCGCAAGCTCGAGGAGGTGATGGCCGGCATCGTGAAGGTCAACGATCCGTTCGTCGAGAAAGAGGTCACACGCGAGGAAGCGATCGCGTACTTCACCGAGCGCAACGAGCCGTACAAGATCGAGCTCATCCACTCGTTCGCGGAGGGCTCGCGCATCACGCTGCACTCGCACGGCGGCTTCACGGATCTGTGCCGCGGTGGCCACTGCCACACCACGGGCGAGATCAAGGCCTTCAAGCTGCTCTCCGTCGCCGGCGCGTACTGGCGCGGTGACTCGAAGAACAAGCAGCTCCAGCGCATCTACGGCACGGCGTTCTTCGCAAAGGCCGATCTCGACGCGTACCTCAAGCAGCTCGAGGAGGCGGAGAAGCGCGACCACCGCAAGCTCGGCAAGGAGCTCGGCCTGCTCGCGTTCCACCCGTACGCACCCGGCGCGGCGTTCTGGCTGCCGAAGGGCGCGACCATCTATCACGAGCTCCAGGCCGCGATGCGCCGGCTCCTCACGAAGGAGGGTGGCTACCAGGAGGTCCGCACCCCGATGCTCTTCAAGAGCAAGCTGTGGGAGACGTCAGGGCACTGGCAGCACTACCGCGACGACATGTTCACTCTCGAGGCCGAGGGCGACGCGTACGGCCTGAAACCCATGAACTGCCCGTCGCACATGATCATGTTCGGCATGGGGCTGCACTCCTACCGCGACCTGCCGCTGCGCATGCACGACCAGGGCGTGCTGCACCGCAACGAGCTCTCGGGCGCGCTCTCGGGCCTCACGCGCGTGCGCCAGTTCTGCCAGGACGACGCCCACATCTTTCTGCGCCCGGATCAGATCGAGGCCGAGATCACGTCGCTGCTCGGCCTCGTGCGCCGCGTGTACGACGCGTTCGACCTCGGCCTCAAGATCAAGCTGTCGACGCGCAATCCCGAGAAGTTCCTCGGCGAGCTCGCGCAGTGGGACGCAGCCGAGGCGTCGCTCGAGGCAGCGCTCAAGAGCAACGGCATCGAGTACCGCATCGAGCCCCACGAGGCCGCGTTCTACGGGCCGAAGATCGACTTCGACGTCACCGACGCGCTCGGCCGCAAGTGGCAGACCGCGACGATCCAGCTCGACTACCAGATCCCCGAGCGCTTCGACCTCTCCTACGTCGGTGAGGACGGCGCGAAGCACCGCCCCGTCGTCATCCACCGCGCGATCTTCGGCAGCTTCGAGCGCTTCATCGCGCTGCTCATCGAGCACTACGCCGGCGCGTTCCCGCTGTGGCTCGC
>JAYTLP010000188.1:0-2440 GCA_043729375.1 Myxococcales bacterium | reverse complement strand
CGGAGACGCCGACTAGCGCGCTCGTGTGCGCGTCCACGTGGAGCTCGAGGTTGAAGACGAAGCGCTCTTCATCGACGACGACGGGCACCTGCATGCCGTCGCCGACCCACTGCGCCCCGGGGAAGTACGTCCGGAACGCGCCGCGCATCGCGCGCTCGTCCGCAGTACGGCGTCCACGTCGCCGCGCGTGACGAGCGCCGTGCGCGTCGAGGATGTGCGCGACGAGAGCGCGACCGAAGGGCACGCGCAGATCGCGCCGCAAGTGCTCGCAGAAGGCGACGAAGGTGCCGCTCCAGCGCTTGTAGGCGGAGAGCACGGTCTCGATCTGCGCCATCTGCGCCGCCGACTCCTCGGGGACGACGGGCGCCGCCTCGGGCTCCGCGGCCGGCGAGCTCGGATCGCGGAGCCAGTCCTTGAGCGTGCCGAGCGGAACCTGGACGGCGCGGGCGAACACCTCGAGGTCGAGCGCCTGGTGCGTGCCCTGTTGCTCGACGACGAAACGGCGAAAGCCGTCCGAGTAGCACTGACGCTCGCCTGCGCGGGCGCATCCCGGATGCCGCATCACGTACGCCAGCACCGCGTGCGTGAGCGCCGTCGCCTCGCACGTCGGCGCCGCGACAACCGGCTTCGGTGGCCTCCCGCGTGGCTTCGCGAGTGACGGCATCAAGGAGGCGAGCACGTCGGTGAGCTCGTACGCCGCGCTCCGCGACACCTTCGTCGCGGCGAGGATCTGCGCGACGTCGGCAGTGGGCAGCGCGAGGTGTTTGCAGACTTGTCGCGCGAGGAGCAGCAGCCCGGCCACTGCGAGGGGGCAGACGGAGAGGAGCTTTTCGGCTACAGAGACGATGGCGGCTCCTTCTGGCCTCGAGATGGGTTGTTGGCAAACTCTCCATCTCAGATCCTGAAGCGGGCCGTCGCTTTTTTTCTCGCTTGGCAAATCTGTGGCCGTCGCCCTGACCCAGATCCAGAGGGCTGTGGATTTATGGATCCAGGCCCACGAGGCTGTGGACGGCTGATGGACGGCGCAAAAAGCCGCGCCGCCCACCACCCGCCCACAACCTCGTAACCCGGGCCTGGCTCCACAACTCCACAGCCCGACCTTGCCCCTCCTCTCTACGATCACTTCTCGGGCCCAGACCCAAGCTGCGCTCAGTGCGCAGAGTGGATCCACCAAGCCGTTCGAAGTGGATCCTGCCAAGGGCCGGCGCCGAAGTGCATGGGCTCCTCGCGCGCCGCTTCTCGCTCCCGCGCTTCAGCTGCCGTGCGCGTGCGCCTCAGCCCGGCGGGCCGAGCAGGCGCTGCCCGAGCAGCCATACCTCCGGCACGCCGCCGCGGCTCGTGACTTTGAAGAGCTCGAGGCACCGCTCGCGGAGCTCGACGCCGTCACCCACCTCGCGCCCCGCGCCCGCCTCGATGCGCGCGAGCACCTCCCCGGCGCGGCCGTAGTAGCGATCCGCGGGGACCAGCAGGCCGCCGAGCGCGTGGTGCGTGCGCGCGTGGTTGTACCAGTGCATGTGCGTCTCGAGCCGGCGTCGCATCTCCGCCACGTCGTAGAAGCGGTGCGCGTCGAAGAGCTCCTTGTGGAGGTTGGCGTTGAACACCTCGACCTTGCCGTTCCACTCCTTGTGCTCCGCGACGACCTGGTCGATGCCCATCTCCACGAGCAAGGCCGTGAAGCGCGAGATCCCGCGCCACGACCAGAACGCCGAGCCCTTGTCGTGCATCACGTGCTCCGGCCGCCCATGCCGCGTGACCGCCTCCTCGAACGTCTGGATGACCATATCCGCGCGCTCCGCGTCATCGACACCCTGCCCCACCACGAAGCGCGAGCAGTCGTCGATCAGGATCAGCGTGAACGTGCTCGCCTTGCCGATGTAGCGCTGCACGAAGTCCAGGTGCCACAGGTGGTTCGGCCGCACCGCCTCGTAGCGCCGATCATGTTTCTGTCGCTCGACCTTCGGCGGCCGATAGCCCGCGTCCTCCATCACGCGCCGCACCGTGTGCGTGCTCACGCGCACGTTCTTGCGCGCAAGCTGGTTTCTGATCTGGCTCGGCCCGAGCCCGGGGTGCGTCTTGTACTCGTCGAGGATCTCCGCGTCGCGCGCAGCCTCGACGTCCTTCGGCGCCGGGCCGCTCGTCGGCGATGGTCCTTCTCCGACCGCCGCCTTCTTTACCCGGCGCTGCCAGTCGTAGATCGAGAAGCGGCTGATGCCGTGCTTCTTCGACGCTGCCGTCACGCCGTCCTTCGTCGCGTCCTCGAGCACCACCGCCTTCTGCGACGGCGTGTAGACCTTCGCCACTCGTGAGCGCGGCCTGTGCGAAGCCGTCGCGTCACGCTGCTGCGTCGCTGCGCTCGCCACCCCTTCGGCAGGCCGCAAGGGCTCGCTCGACACCGCCGTACCGCCCTTGCCTCTCGCCCGCGTCACCGCCGCGGCCGATG
>JAYTLP010000187.1:0-13576 GCA_043729375.1 Myxococcales bacterium | reverse complement strand
GACCTCGTCGTCGAGCATCCCGACGGTGGACTCCCCCGCCACCAGCCTGCGACGAACCTCGGTCGAGCTCACCTCGGGCAGGTCGATGGGCACCTCATGGTCGCGCGGGCCGAGCGGCGCGAGCGCCGTGCCGTGCCTGCCCACGACGAGAAAGCTGACCATCGGCTCGAGCTCGGCCCAGCGATGCCAGCGCCGTCGCTCGTCGACCAGGTCGGCGCCGATGAGCAGCGTGAGCTCGTGCTCCGGGTGCTGCGCGCGCAGCGCCTCGACGGTGCGGACGGTGTAGCTCGATCCCCCGAGCGTCTCCTCGATGCGTGACACCTTCACCCGCTCGCCGAAGATGCGCCCCGCGCGAACGCACATCGCATGACGGTCCTCGAAGGGCTCGAGCTGCTTGCCGAACGAATGCTCGAACGTCGGCACCATCCACACCGCGTCGACAGGAGGCCGTGCCGTCGCCAGCGCAACTGCACACGCAAGCTGGTGGGAAAGGTGCGGCGGATTGAAGCTCCCGCCGTAGAGCGCGACACGCACGCGACGACGGTACCACCGTTTTTGCAGCATAGCCCGGTGCGTGGGAGCCTGGCCGCATGCTCGGGCCGCTCGATCTTCGCTTCTCGGCGCGCATTCTGACCGGGCGCTCTCTGTACGAGGACGTGATCCGCGATGGCGTCCTCACCGCGAAGCGTGCCGTTTGGATCGCGACGGCGAACCTCAAGGAGCTGTATGTCGAGGGCGCACGCGGTGCGCGCTACCACTCGCTGCTCGCAAGCTTCGAGTCGCTGGCCGACCGGGGTGTCGACCTGCGCATCCTCCACGCAGGGCTCCCCTCGCGTCGCTTCCGCGCCGCGTTCGATCGTCGCCCGTCGCTGGTCAAGGGCGGCCTCAAGCTCAAGCACTGCCCTCGCAACCACATGAAGCTCGTCGTCATCGACGGCGAGCGGCTCTACCTCGGCTCGGCTAACCTCACCGGCGCGGGCCTCGGCGCCAAGGGCGACGATCGGCGCAACTTCGAGATCGGGCTCACCACCGAGGAACCACGCCTGCTCGACGAGGTCCAGGCCCTGTACCACGCGCTCTGGCGCGGCAGCCCCTGTGAGCGCTGCCAGGTGCGCGAGCTGTGCCCCGACCCGGGCGGCTACGGCAAGGGGCGGACCGTGTCCCCGTCAGCGAAGCAAAAGAAGCTCCCGCGTCTGGACGACGACGAGAGCTAGCGCTCCTCCTACGCGAAGCTTGCGGGGATGGGGATCGGCTTGAGCGTCGTGACGCCGTCCTTCACGACCACCTTGAAGCGAACGCGCGGCACGCTGAACTTCGTGCGCAGGGGGAGCTCGTTCGTCTTGAGCTTCGACGTGAAGGTCTCGAGCGTGAAGCTCTCGTTCGGCTCCCCGTTCTTCTGGCGGGACGCGACGTACTCGTCGAAGGTGCGGCGGAAGTAGTCGGCCTCGGGCTCGGCGGCGATACGCGCGTTCTCGGGCGAGAGCTGCGGCCCGGTGCTCGCCACGCTGTCGACGGCGATCTCGTTCTGCCATGCCGGGCTGGCCGCCTGGCCGTGACCACCCTCGAGCTCGTCGTCCGTGGGATCGGGTCGACCCGTGAGGCGCGCGACCATCACGTTCAGGCCATTGGCCAGCCCCTCGAAGTCGGGGCTGTCGGTCTCGAACGTGTGCTCGTGGTTGCCGTTGATGACGTCGGTGACACCGCCCTCGATCTGGTCGAGCGGGTGGACGAAGCGGAGCGCGGTGCCCACGGCAGTGCCGAGCACGCAGAGGAGCCCGAGCGCACCGAGCGCGTAGATGAGGCCCTCGACCTTCGTGATCATGCCCTGGGCCTCCTGCTGCGACGCGAGTACGACGAAGCCGGACTTGCCCTTCGTCAGGTTGCCGGGGAGCGGACCGGCCGCCGCGAGATACGGCTGACCTGCGACGCTGAGCGTGAAGTTGCGCGAGAGCTCACCCGCAGCCGCGGTCTCGGCGGGGCCACCGGGCGCGAACAGCGCGAGCGCAATGTCCTTCTCCTCGGCAGACTCGGCGCCTTCCTTCGAGAAGGACGAGGCGTGAATGCGCCCGTCCATGAAGTAGGCGACGTTGGCGCCGAGCCTCATCCGGTCGTCCTTTGCATCCTTGGTGGACGTCACGTAGCCGACGAGCATCGCGCCGACGACCTGGCCCGTGCGCGAGCGGATGGGCGCGACTGCAACGCGGTACATGTGCCCGTCGAAGAGCCACAGGTCCTTCACGGCGGTGCCGGCGAGCGCGATCCTCACGGCGGGGTACTTGCTCTTCAGGTCCTCGTCGTAGAGGACGCCGATGTTGAGGTCGCGAGACACGACATGCCCGTTGGCACCGAGAATGGCAACGATGTCGGCCTTGTGGCCCTCGGTACCGAGGCGCGCGTTGTAGACCTCGACGGCTGCGAACGCGAGGTGGCGCTGCGGATCGCCGGGCGCATTCTCGAAGATCTTGGATGTCTCGTCCTCGCGAGCGAAGCGCGCGGCCTCGTTCGTCACCTCGATGCCACGCATGCGCTCGAGCGCGCCGAACGCCGCCTGCGCCTGCTGCACGTGCGCCGAGACTGCGTCGAACGCGTCCTTCTTCAGCGAGCCGCCAGCGATCATGGCGACGAGGATGGTTCCGCCGAGGAGGACGAATGCAGCGACGAGCGCGATCCGGGCACGAAAGAGCATTCAAAGACCTCCAGAGCTTACGGTTTTCGGTTGCGGATCATCTCACCCGCTCGCGCGATCGTCAAAGGAAAGCGCGTCACCGCTTCGCGGCCTTGAGGCGCTCGGCCGCAAAGCGCTCGGCAAGCTCGAACACGGCGTCGTTCGACAGCGCGTCGACGGGCGTGAGCACGTGGATGGCGACGCCGTACGGGAGCTCGCGCTCGAGGAAGCGCGGGACGTCGGCGACGAAGAGCGTGTGCTTGGGCTCCACGTAGCGCGAGCTGTACGTGTGCCCCGCCTCCACCTTGAATCCTGGCCAGCGCTTCGCGTCGGAGAGCACCCAATCGGGCACGACGACCAGGTTGAGCGGCGCCGGCGCCGTGCGCAGCGCTGCGCCGGCCACCGGCTCGCCCGCGAGGAAGTCGCGCAGCGACGCGAGCAGCGCCTTGTAGTGCGACGTCACCGCGAGGACCTCGACGGAGTCGAGTGCGCGCACTGCCTGGATGCGGAGCTGCGCCTCGGGCATCCGCTGGTCGGTCGCGAGCTTCACGTCGGTGAGCGGATGCGGCTCGGACCACGTGCTCACGGCGGCCTGCGTCACCGCTGGCCTCGCCGCGACGACCGGAGCCGCCGGCTCCGGCGAG
Organism: Myxococcales bacterium; assembly: GCA_043729375.1. GTDB lineage: Bacteria > Myxococcota_A > Polyangia > Palsa-1104 > Palsa-1104 > JBDTCO01. The sequence continues at coordinate 10,267 of JAYTLP010000187.1, read as the reverse complement.
AACGAATGCACGCCGACGCCGATCGCAGCACCCAGCACCACGAGCGCAATCGCGCCGACGAGGTAGCGCCGCAATCCCGGCGCCTTCAGCTTCGGCAGGGACGGCGTCTCGCCGCGCGCGAGGGTCTCGAGCGCCTCGCGCAGCGCGGTCGCGTCGAGGTGCCGATCTTCCGCCTTCTTCTCGAGCGTGCGCCGCAGGACCGCCTCGACCGGAGCCGGCACCCGCACCCCGAGCGACGCCAGCGACGGGGGCTTCTTGTTGAGGTGCTGCTCCATGATGGCGAACTGGTTGTCGCCGTCGAACGGCGTCTTGCCGACCAGCCCCTCGAACAGCGTCACGCCGAGCGAGTACAGATCGGATCGCGCGTCGAGCGGCTTTCCGCGCACCTGCTCCGGCGACATGTAGCGGACCGTGCCCATCGTCTGGCCCGTAGACGTGAGGTTCGACTGGCCCACCATCTTCGCGATGCCGAAGTCGGTGACCTTCACCGTGCCGTCGGAGCGCACGAGGATGTTCGACGGCTTGATGTCGCGATGGATGATGCCCTGCTTGTGCGCATGCTCGAGCGCCTTCGCGACCTCGACGCCTACCCGCACGACCTCCTGCCACGGCAGGCGCTTGTGCTCCTGCACCCTGCTCTCGAAGGTCTTGCCCTCGACGAACTGCATGATGAGGCAGAGCCGTCCGCCCTGCTCCGTGAAGTTGTTGAGCGTGACGATGTTCACGTGCTCGAGCAACGCGAGCAACCGCGCCTCCTCGACGAACCGCGCCTTCAGCTCGTCGTGGATCGCGAGCTCGGGCGGCAGCACCTTCACCGCGACCTCCTGCCCCGTCACGCGGTGAACGCCGCGGTACACGACGCTCATGCCACCGGCGCCGAGCACGGCCGTGAGCTGGAAGTCGAGCACGCGCGACCCCACGAGGCGCTCCGGACCTTCGAGGAGACCGAGCGCGGGGTCCTGCGCGGGAGGCTGGAGCGTCATGCGATCTCCGAGAACGCGTGCAAGAAAGTTGATCGTGGTGCAGTAAACAAATATCCTACATGTAGGAACTCATCGCACCACAGGAGGCCCGGCTCATGACCAAGGATCGTCGTCAACGTCGCATGGGGATCGACATCCTCGTCAACAAGTACATCGAGGGCGAGCCCCACGTGTGCCGCGCGGTCAACGTGTCGACGGGCGGCATGCTGCTCTACAAGGTGTTCGAGCCCGACGTCCCGCACGACGAGGTCTCGGTCGAGTTCCAGCTCCCGGGCTCGCATCGCGTGCTGCGGGCCGATGGGGTCACGCTCGCGGAGGACCACACGTCGCGTGCCCATGGCGTCCGCTTCACCCGCATCGCCGAGGAGGACAAGCTGCTCCTCGACCAGTTCTTGCGCGGCGAGCTGCACGACGAAGCCGCCGCGCTGTAGCCCGTCTCCTCCCCGCTCCGCTACGCCCGTTTCGGCCATGGGGCTGGCACGGTACCACGTCCCGCACGTTTGCCCTCGGGGGTCGGTGTGGCGAGGCGTCGCGTTTTCGAGAAGAGCCGCGCCCGGCGAAAAAGGCGCGGGGTTCGTTGACGAAGGAAAGGGCGTGCAAGTAGACTTTGCGCGCATTTCGCCTCTAGGAGACACGTTTGGACGACAAGAAGCCGGGCTCACGCGACATCAGCGATCTCAAGGCCCGCCTCGGGCTCAAGAAGACGGGGACCATGCAGGTGGTCACGCCGGGTGGCGCGTCCGCCGCGCCGGGTGGCGCGCCCGCTCCGATTCCGTCGCCGTTCGGCCAGCCCGCGCCCGTCGCGCAGGCCCCGGCGGCACCCGCCCCGCCGCCGGACCCGCGTCGTGATCCCTTCGCCCAGGCGCAGGCCGCCAACCTCGCAGCCTTCTACGGCATGGGGCAGGCGCTGCCCGGCTCTGCCGAGGGAGTCGGCGAGCCGATGGACAAGCCCAGGCCGTGGGGCCGCATCGCCGGCTACGTCGGCGCCGGGCTTGCCGTGTTCCTCGGCGGCACCGTGTGGGGAGGGATCTCGTCGTCGCGTCGCGACTTCAACGAGACGACCGACCAGGCCGTCGTCATCCGCAACGAGGTCGACAAGCAGCAGAAGGTCCTCGAGACCGTCATCCTCGCGCTCAGCAAGAAGGTCCCCGGCGGCGTCGACCTCGACCAGGCCACGCAGCTCGCCACGGTCGCGCAGAAGAAGCCCGACACGAAGGCCGTCTTCCACGCCAACTACCAGCACCTCGAGACGCTCGAGATCGATCGCCTGTTCAGCTACTACAGCAACACGAACAAGCTCTACGACCTCATCGAGGCGCACGCCAAGAAGACGATGGCCGACAAGGAGGCCATCCAGCGCTACATCGACAAGTCGAAGAGCGACAAGCTCTACGGCATCATCGTCGACACGTCGGGCCCGATCCAGGTTGCGAAGTTCGTCGAGATCGGTGGTCAGATCTGCCCGACGGCTGGCGACACCAACTGCAGCCCCGACGTGATGAAGTTCAGCTACCGCATGGAGACCGGCGGCCAGCTCAGCCAGCGCGGCGTCAAGGGCAAGCCGGGCGAGACCATCCTCCCGCTCAACCAGACGCCGCTCTTCAAGACCGTCGCGTCGGGCTCGACGGACTCGCTCGCCGCCGAGGCGTACGGCCGCCGTCGCACGGAGATCGTGGAGCTGGTCGCAGAGCTCGAAAAGACGTCGAAGGAGCTCCTCCCCGAGCTCAGGAAGACGGCCGAGCGCCCGCACGTCTTCACTTTCTAGGGGAAGCCATCGAGGGGAGGCTTTCCCGCCTCCCCTTCATCGGGCAAAGCCCGATGAAGCTCCCCTGCCGCCGCGTTGCTCGCGCGCGTTGCGGAGCGCACCCCTTGCTTCGCAGGGGCTGGCGCTTGCCCGTGACCCGGTTGTGGACGCTCGCTTCGCTTGCGCTCGTGCTGTTGCCTGTCGAGGTTCCTTGCGCCTCTCGTGGTTCCTTGCGCCTCTCGAGCTTGCTTGCGCCCGCTCGTGCTGTTGCCACTGCGCCTGTGTGCGCTTCGCTTCGCGCCTTCTCTCGTCCGGGCGGCGCGCGGTAAGCTCGGGTCGTGGCGCTCGTGGTCACCTGGTTCGTGCTGAGCGTCGCTGCCCTCCTCGCGGCCGGCAGAGCTGCGCGACGGTCGCTTGCCGTGGCCGTCGCAGCGTCCTCCACGATCGTCCCCCTCGTCATCTGCAGTTTCCCGCTCGTCCGCGTCATCGCGGGCATCGCGGCGGCGGTGGGCGTTGCCCGGACCGTCGACCTGGTGCGGGAGCAGCGGTCGCGCCCCGCGGACGCGCGTGTGCTGCAGGTCATCATCGTGATCGACTGGCGACAGGCGACGCGCGCGACCCGGCAGCTCGACCTCCCCGGCGCGCTGCGCACCGTCGTCTACGCGTCGCTCGCCACGCTTGCCGTCCTAGGGGTGTTCTACACGCGCACGCACTCGCTCATGCTCTGGCTCGGCAGCCTCGGCGCGGCGATCGCGATCTGGGCCGCGGCCGAGGCTTTCTCGACGCTGGTGATCGTCCTCGTGCGGCTCACGGGCTGGTCCCTGCCCTCGCTGCACCATCGTCCCATCGAGTCGAAGACGCTCGCCGAGCTGTGGGGCTCGCGCTGGAACCTCACGGTCACGCGCTTGCTCCACGCCACGGTCTTTTTGCCCGTCGCGCGCTGGCATGGCGCGAGGCTCGGCTTGCTCGCGACGTTCGTGGTGAGCGCGCTGTTTCACGCGTACATCGCGTTCGCGGGCGGAGGCGCGAGGCTCGCGCTGTGGATGGGGAGCTTCTTCATCTTGCAGGCGCTGCTGGTGCTCCTCGAACGCGCGCTCGGGGTCGGGCGCTGGCCGGCGCTCGCGGCGCGCACGTGGATGCTCACGGGTATGCTGCTGCCGTCGCCGCTCTTCACCGAGCCGATGGTGGCGGTGTCGGCGCCCGCCCTGTCGCCGCTCGCCGCTACTTCTTGTTCTTGCCCGTGATCTGGTCGACCACGTCGGCGTTCTTGTCGCCCGCGACCGTGTCGGGCTTCGTGACCGCGTCGATGAGCGCGTTTCCGCTGGCCCGCTTCGGAGCCTTCGCCTCGCGCACCTTGTCCAGCTCCGCAGCAACCTTGGGGCTGTACAGGCGCAGGCAGTAATTGCCGTAAAAGCCCGACTGGTCGACGGCCTGGAGCGCGTACTCCCCGGTCCCCGGCCACTGCACGTGGTCGACGACGACCTCGTCCTTGGTCTTCATCTGGGCGAACTTCGTCTCCGACTTGCCGTATCGCCCCTCGAGGATGCCGACGAAGTCCTCGAACGACTTGTCCTTGAAGCGTGCCGAGTCGAACGCGATGAACTGCTTGTAGAGCTTGCCGTTCCAGAAGAAGAGGAACCGGCGCTGGTCCTTCTCCCACATCGTGATCATCGCTTCGTCGTTCCGCTGCTGGAACTCCTTGTCGATGATCGACACGTCCCAGCCCGACTTCTTCCCGTCGAACTTCACGAGCGAGTCACGCGTCTTCTGGACCTCGTCGAGCTCCTTCTTGCGGAGGTCGTCCTGCTTGCTCAGGTCCGTCTCTTTGGGGATGAGCTCCTTGTAGTGCTCGTGGATGGTGGTCTCGATGACCTTCCACACCGCGTCCTCGGTCATACCCCACTTGAACTTGCCCGCCAGCTCGCCCATGGAGCGCTCGGACGCCGCAGCCGCACCGGGACCGGCAAGCTTCTTCTTCCTGGCGGCGTCGGCGGGATGGGCGCCGAGTGCGCCGAGCAAACCGAAGGCAAGGACGCAGGAAAGGTTCACTCGAACGCGCATGGACACAGGCTCCTCGGGGACGGACGCGAAGAACATAGCAGATCGGGGTCAGTTCCCGATGGACACCGCCGTGCTCGGATCACGCGAGAGCGACACGCTCGCGCCCGTGAGTGCGTCGGGGTTGATGGCGATGTCGAGGTCGAGCCCCGACAGCGAGCCGTGACAGCCGCCACACGTCGAGTTGTAGAACGCACGCGGGACGCCGCGCGAGATGTGCTCGCCGGGCCCGAGCTGATCCTCCTCGGCCATGCGGAACAACGACTTGCCGGCACCGTCCTGGAGCTCGAGGATGAGCGGCGTGAGCGCGGGCACCCGGAGCTGGACGCTCTTGTCGGACGCAAGGTTCGCACGGCCGAGCTCGACGACCTGGTCGTACACCTTCTGCGTGCCCGTCTGACCTGCGGCGGCAGCGCTCGCATCGGCGGGCGGCGCCTGGTGCTGGTAAAGGACGACCTGCGTGGCCGCGTCGAGCTGATCGACGAAGCGCCCCGAGCGCAGGTTGGCACCGAGCAGCGTTCCGAGGAGCGGCAGGTCGGGGAAGTGCACGAACCCGTGCGACGGGTCTGCAGGGTCGACGCGGCCGCCAAAAACGAGCTGCGTCACGTTCGAAAAGAGCGGTCGCGGCTCGCGCTTGTAGACCACCACCGCGTCGACGTAGGACAGCGCGCCCCCGGAGAGCCCGGCAACGCCGACGCGCGAGCCGTCGACGGGCGAAAACGCCACGACGTCGTAGCGCAGGTCTGCGGCGCTGGCGGCGCCGAGATCGGTGACCGCGGGCGCGTAGGAGACGAGGATGCGGCCGTCCGGCAGGCCGAAGGGTGAACGGTATGCGCCCGCGGTTGCACCGGCGCGGCCCGTCGCCGCGGTGTCGAAGTGCGTGACCGACCTGAGGAACGTGATGTCGTTGCGGTTGGCCTGGAAGGGCCCGACGGAGCGATTGAACGTGGCGAGCGCCCCGCCGCCGCCCTTGCAGCCGTCGTCGGACAGGATGATGGCGAAGTTGCGATCGGGCAGCTCGCGGATGTCTGTGGCCTGCTGGTAGTCGATGGACGGCTGCGGATCGCCGCTCAGCGCGGGCGACGTCTTCCGCTGGGCGAGCAGGGGGTGATAGTCGGTGAGGTCCCAGTTGATGCGCCGACCCGAGAGTTGATAGAAGTCGGCCGTCGCCTTCTCGGCGGTGAACGTGAGCTCGCCGTTCTGCATCATCGCAGGGTTCAGCTCGGAGCCGAGGAACGACGTCATCTGCGTGGCCGGTGCATACCCACCGCTGGTGTAGGTCATGCGCCACAGGTCCGTCTGCGGCAGGAGGTACTTGAGCGAGCGCGTGGGCCCGCTCGCGCCGCGCGTGGACGCAAAGACGAGCGTGCCGTCGGACGCGTACATCGGATCGAGGTTGTGGACGTGAATGCCGCTGACGACCTTGCCGTTGCCATCGGTGACCTTGGTGCACGTGTGCGCGGCGTCGAGCGTGACCTCGTAGATGTCGAGCGAGTCGGTCTGCGAGGTGCGCATCGCGAACGCCACGCGACTCGCGTCGAAGCGAACGTCGGGCCCGCGCACGTCACGCGTCGCCTTCGTGCCGGGGCAGCTCCCGAGCAGGCTCGCTGCGCCCGTCGCGCCACCCACGTTCGCGGCGCCGAGCGCGGCGAGCGGCGCATCCACCATCACGAGGTCGGCTCCAGGACGGTAGGTGTCGAAGTCGATGGCGCGGTCGGTGTCGGGCGGACGCGACACCGCAATGATCGGCAGCGCGGTGCCCGACATCATCGGCGACGCCGTGCCCGCGCCGAGCAGCCCGGCCCGCTCGAGGCGATGCCACTCGACGATGGTGCAGAACGCGCTCGACGTCTTCGTCCACGGCGACGGACACGCGGCCGGATCGGTCGACGCGCCCGCGGTCTCGAGCGGCGGACCCCCGCGATGCACGATGCCGTAGCCTCCCTCGGCGATGCTCCGCACCGGCTTCTTGGCGAGGCGGCTCTGACGCACGTCGGGCAGCTCGGGCAAAAGGAAATCGTTGCGCGCCACCTTGTAATCGGTGTCGAGCGAGAAGGCCGAGATGAAGCCCTGATTGCCGGTGCGCAGCTTGAAGTCGTTGGCGGCGCCTGGGCTGTGGCAGCCCTCTGTGGCGCAGCCCCGGCGCATGAACACGGGCAGCACCGCGTCGTTGAAGAACTTCTGGCCCGTGGACAGGTTGGCGAGGACGGCGGGCGGCCCGTTGGCCACGACCCAGTTGTAGAGCTTGAGCCAGCTCGCGTCCGACTTGCTCTCGAAGAACACGCCGCCCGAATGGCTGATGCCGCCCGCCGACGGGGCGAGCGGCTTGAGCAGGATCTCGGACTGATCGGGCGCAGACGCGATGAGCGCCGTGGTCTCGAGGTAGTTGAACTTCGACAGATCGTCGGAGCCCGACCCCTGGCAAGCGAGGAAGAAGTCGGATTGCTGGCTCGAGTGACACGTGGAGTACGCGCACGTCTTCGTGAGCACGGGCTCTACATCGGAGGCGAACTGCTTGAACGCCGGCGATGACGCGTCGACGGTGGCGAGCCGCGCCACGACATCGGGTCGCACCACGCCGATGTCGCTGCGGCACGGGCCGGTGGGCGTCTGGGCGGCGGTCACCGTGGTGGAGCCGTCCTCGTTGGCACCGTTCGCCATCCACTTCTGCAGCTCGTAGTACGCGTTCGACTGCACGGACAGCGTGTTGCCGCCGGCGTGGTTGATCTCGACCGGCATGTAGGTGATCTGCCCATCGGTGCTGCCCTCGTACGGAATGGGCGGGACGGCCTGCCCCGCGGCCTTCATGAGGAGCAGCGGCACGGGGTACGAGGCATAGGTACGGAGCACGTCGCGGCGCTTCGTGAGGGCGGCGTAGCTCGAGACGTCGAGGTTGCCGAGCGCGTTGCCGGTGCCGTCGTCCTTGTGGCAGGCCCCCTGGTTGAACTCGCAGTTGGCGGTGAGAATCGGCTGGATGACGCGCTCGAAGTACTGCGGCGCAGCCGGCGGCTTGTCGTTGCAGGCCCCCAGTGTTGCGACCAGCGAGAGCGCGAAGAGCCTTGTGCGGGTCATCCTATCTTTCTAGCGCACTCGCCGGGCGAGCGCACCCGCCGGACGCACGCAATGTGAACCTAGTGGATGCGGCCGGCGGCGGCGCTGGCAATGGAGCGCACGGTGGCGTCGGTGTCCTTGCGCGCGGCCTTCAGTGCGTCGAGGCCGGCGATGTTGCCCATCTCGCCGAGCGACCACGCGGCGGCGCGCCGGACCTTTGCGGACGAGTCGCTGCCGAGCGTGGCCACGAGCGCGTTCAACCCCGACGTGGCGGCATCGCCGTTGAGGCCGCTCTGCCCGAGGAAGCCGAGGGTGAGCGCGGCTTCACGACGCACGCTCTCGTCGGCATCCGACAGCAGCGGCACGAACGCCGCGCCGGTCGTCAGCACCTTTTGCCCCACCGGTGCGCGCAGCGACCGTGCGGTGCGCAGGGCCTCCGCGCGTACGCCGACGAGCGACGAGCCGAGGCCCGTCTTGATGGCGTCGAGCCCCTGGGGCGCACCGATGGCCGCGATGCAGCGCAGCCCCGCAACGCCCGACGCTTCGTCGAGCGGGTGTGCGAGGTACGCCGCGACGAGATCGAGCGTGGTGATGTCCCGCATACCGCGCAGCACGTCGAGCACGTTGGCCGCAGCCGAGGGATCCTGTGCACCGAGCCGCTGGGCCGCGAGGTTCATCACGTCCTGCCGCAGGCCGCGCCGGCCGACCCACCAGCCCACCGCCTCGCGCACACGAGCCGACGGGTGATCGACGAGCTTGAGTACCGCGCCGTACGCGCCACGCTGCGGGTTGTTCTCGGAGCGCTCGAGCTCGGCGACGATGGAGTCGACGGAGCCCGACTGGATCGCGGTCTCGATCTTCGCCGACGAGCCGTCGATGCCCGCGTGCGCGAGCGGCGTGCAGAGCATCGAGAGACCGAGCACTGCGGAGGTGAGAGTGGTCTTGATGGTCGTCATGGTCATCCTCGTGTGTCGTCGTACCGGCGGTCTCGGTGGCTCAGTAGCCCTTGGTGTTCTCTCGGGCGTAGAACTGGCCGCCGTTGTCGGCCATGAGGATCATGAGGTAGTACTCGTCGGCGGTGAGCGGGGTGCCACCGACGTCGGCCGGGTGCTGCGGCTTGCCCGGGAATGCGAGATCGTTGCCGTCCACGTCGGGGTAGCGACGCATCGGGTTGAGCTTCTGGATGAGCGCCGAGCTGTGCGCCGCGCCGGGCTCGACGTAGCCGACGAGCGAGCCGGTCTGCGCGAGGATGACCTTCTCCTCTAGGAGCTGCGCAGGACCGAGCAGCGAGATGTGCGACGCCGAGTACGTGTACGTCGACTTCTCGACCATCACATCGACCGAGCGGCCCGAGAGGTCGAAGGTCCAGGCGAAGGTGGACATGTCGCCGAACGTGACCGAATAGCTCGGGTTCCCGGGACCGGGCTGCCCGTTGTGGCAGGACACGCACTTCGCGTCGAAGATGGGCTGCAGCGCTTTGTCCCACGGCACGCCCTTGACCTTGGCCGGCGAGAAGTTGCTCGACTGACGCTGCTGACGCGTCTGACCCGGGTAGTCGAACGTCGCCGCGCCGAGCGCCTGCAGCGCGGAGCTTCCGGGCGTGAGCTGGATGCTCTTCGTGCGGTCCTCGTGGCAGCCACCGCAGACGCGCGCCTCACCCGGACGCCCCTGGATCCACAGCGGCTCGGACGCGGTGTCGCCGCCCTTGCCGCTCGTCGCAACGGCCATGCCGTACTTGTCGATGAGCTGCTGCCGGACGGGCACGTTCGGCGGCACGAGCGCCTTGTACGAACCGTCGGGCTGGATGTCCGCCTCGCCGAGCAGCGACATGCCGTCGAAGTCGCTGAGGCCGAACTTGTTGGGCGCACCTTCCTCGGACGAGAAGCCCTCGGACAGGCGCACCTTCACCGCCGACCCCGGCGTGAGACCGAACATCGTGGAGTCGTAGACGTTGATGGCGGACAGGAGCGTGGACGCCGTCGTGCCGCTGCCGTTGTTGGTGGCGACGAAGCTGTTCTTGAGCGCGGGCGGCTCGTCACGCTTCTGCACCGGGATGGCGCTGAACTCCCACGAGCCGATCTCGTTGACCACCGGCGAGCGCGTCTTGCTCGCCGCGTCGTACACGTAGATGCCGAAGTCGGGCGCCGATTTGGCAGCGCTCAGGACCTCGGTCTCGACGGCACCGTCGGCCCACGATACGAGGAACTTCTGCTTCGCGAAGTCGATGGTGCGCACGTCGTAGTAGCGCCCGACGCCGACGAACGACGGCGAGCGATCGAGCGGCACGTCCTCGGTGAGCACCGTCTCGGACGAGCGCGCCTCGGACTGCGTGGTGATGTCGGTGCCGCCCTGATCGATGAGCACGATCGCGCCGGCCTGGTACGTGCGGTCACGCGAGGTGCCGATGGCGACGAGCTTGCCCGGTGCGGCC